>JALZCF010000191.1 GCA_030863245.1 Chloroflexota bacterium | reverse complement strand
TGCCGATGCGCGCCGACCATTCCTGGCAAGCGCAGGCAGGCCAGGGGTATGATCTGACGCACTTTCAGATTGATTGGGAGGCGCAGCACGTGACCTGTCCCAACGGCAAGACCAGTGCGTCCTGGGTGCTCAGGCAGGACAAGCAGGGCCAGCCGCGCTATGAAGTCATGTTCAATAGTAGCGATTGTGCGCCCTGTCCGGCGCGGGACTTGTGTACCAAGTCCAAACGCCAGCGCCGCAAACTTACTTTCCGGCCCCAACACGAGCATGAGTTGATCCAGTCAGCGCGCGATTACCAACAGACCGACGATTTCCAGGTACGCTATAATGGGCGCGCGGGTGTCGAAGGCACCATCTCGCAGGCGGTAGTCGCCTTAGACATGCGACGCGCACGCTATCGCGGGCACACCAAGACGCATTTACAGCATGTTGCCACCGCAACGGCCATCAATATCAAACGGGTATTCAGTTGGTGGAATGACGTACCGTCTACCCAAACCAAACCGACGCGCTTCGCCGCCCTGATGGCTGCTTAAGTTCGCCAACAACATCCTCCAAGGGCGAAAGAGCCGTCCTTATCACCTCTCAACCGCGCCGCATAATCTTTGAAGCCGCTGCGAAGTGCTCTTGAAGCGCACTGGAGTCGTTGCGGGGAAGGCTTCCGTACCTCTCAGGGGTCATATGGCCTAATGTTTCACGAATCGTTGACTACCCCCAACTATGGCATACATTGTTTCTATACGCGTCATGGAGGGACATTACCGAAAAGAGCAGGAGGGCCGCAAACTAAAAATGAACCAAAAGTGCCCCTCGTGCAACAGATAGTATAGATATGGACGATCACGAATTGATGGCTGCCCTGGCAGCGGGTGATGACACAGCGCTCAAAGAGCTGTTTCAACGCCATGCACCCTGGGTAGCCGGGCGACTTCGCCGCCGACTGCCAGCCAGCACGGTCGAGGACGTGCTCCAGGAAACATTTGTTGCCGTCTGGCACAATGCTGGCCAGTACCGAGCCAAGGCGGAAGTCGGGGCATGGATCTGGGGCATTGCTCGTCGACAGGCGGCCCAGTGGTTGCGCAAAGAAGAGCGACCGGAGGTGCCCTGGGAGGCGCACCACCCAGCCGATCTCGCTCTGGCGACCGCGCTGCTGGCCCGCTCGCCGAATGTGGGCATGTCTATGGGGTTGACGAGCTGGGCGCTCGTCGTGCTGGGCGGCAAGGCGGCGACGGAGCAGTGGGCGACGGCCGTGGCAGAGGCGACCTTGATCCCGTTTTACCTGGTCAGCGCCCTGATTCTGATCGCGGTGGCGCTCTATGCAGCGAGTGGAAAAAGAGAGGATATAGCCTTATGGCAGTAAACGTTCGATTACAGAACCTATCCCAACGCTTTGGGAAAACCGAAGTGCTCAAGGGGATCGACCTTGATATTGGCCCGGGGGTATTTGGTCTGCTCGGCCCCAATGGGGCGGGGAAAACCACGCTGCTGCGCACGCTAGCGACAGTTCTGGAACCGACCGACGGACGCTTGCGATTGCTCGGTCGAAACCCATCGGACCCTCAAGAGCGGCGAGAGATCCGCCGTCGTCTCGGCTACCTGCCGCAGACGCTGGGCTACTACCCTAACTTCACGGTTTTCGAGTTTGTGGAGTACTTTGCGCTGCTAAAGGAGATGCTGGCCGGCGAGGTGGGGCAGGCGGTCGCGCGTGCCGTTGAACGAGTGGGGCTGGGAGACCGGGCGCGGGCCAAGCTGAAGACGTTGTCAGGTGGCATGGTACGGCGAGTGGGCGTGGCCCAGGCAATTGTGAATGAGCCGGCGTTGCTGCTGCTGGACGAGCCGACAGCCGGGTTGGATCCGGAGCAACGGGTGCAGTTTCGGGCGCTGCTGCGGGAGTTGGGCAGGCAGAGCACGGTCGTCGTAAGCACACATTTAGTGGAAGATGTGGTGGCGGCTTGCTCGGAGGTAGCGCTGATGGAACAGGGCCGCATCATCTTCCGCGGCACCCCTGAGGAGCTGATGGCGGTCGGGAAGGGCTACGGGGCAGGCGATACCCCACTGGAGCGTGGCTACAGCCGGGTGCTGGCGGAGGTGCGGGCGTGAGCGCGGCGTTGAGACTATTTCGCATTGAAGCGCGCCGCACGCCGGCACGCGGGGTGGCGCTGCTTGCTGTGGGACTAACCGCGCTCCTGCTATGGGATATGCTGGGGAACATCGATGTGCTGTTGTGGCCCAGCAGTAGCGTGCTCGCGCGCGGTGCGGTCAGGTTGCTGGGCGGCCC
>JALZCF010000125.1 GCA_030863245.1 Chloroflexota bacterium | reverse complement strand
AAGCTGTTCTCGATCTAACGTTAATAGGAGAAGTCAACGAGGTCCGGGTGGTTTACGAAGAAGATGAAGGTGGGTGGCGCGACCTCGGCTTGCGTCGCGAAGCGGAAGCGGAGCTTGCGGCTCCCCTTGCTCGGAGGGGCATGAGCGGTGGTGATCTCGCTCATCAGTCGGTTGAGCTCCGATGTCGGGATGCGCTTGTGGCGCTCCTCGTAGACCAGTCGCACCATTTCAAGTACCTTGCTGACACGCTGGCCGGTGAGGGCGGAGATGAAGAGGACCGGTACATAGGGTAGGAAGTTGAGCCTCTGTCGTACCTCGGCCTCGTATTCCGCCATCGTGTACGTGTCCTTCACGACAAGATCCCACTTGTTGACCAGCACGACGACGCTCTTGTAGTTATCGAGGATGTAGCCAGCGACATGTGTGTCCTGGGCGGTCACTCCTTCCGTCGCATCGATCAGAAGCAGCGCCACGTCGGCCCGCTCCAGTGCCTTCAGCGCTGCCAGCACGGAGACGAACTCCACGCCCTTCTCAACCTTGCCCCGGCGGCGAATACCCGCCGTGTCGATCAGGGTAAACTCCTGCCCCTCCCACACCACTTCCGTATCGATCGTGTCGCGCGTGGTACCCGGGATTGGGCTGACCATCACCCGTTCCTCGCGAAGGAGTTTGTTGAGCAGGCTAGACTTACCCACGTTGGGCCGCCCCACGATAGCGACCTTGATGCTCTCATCCTCCTCTTCTTCCACCTCTACGGGAGGTAGCACCGCAATCACTTCGTCCAGCAGGTCGCCGACGCCGGTACCATGCTGGGCGGTGACAGGGATCGGCTCATCCAGGCCAAGCTCGTAGAACTCGACGGCATTGAGGCGGCGCTCCTCCGTTTCCGCCTTGTTTGCCGCAAGGATAACTGGCTTGTCCGTCAGTCGCAGCAGCTCCGCCACCTCGCGATCGGCCGTGCTGATCCCCTCGCGCGCGTCGACCACCATCACGATGGCGTCGGCCTCTGCCATCGCCGCTTTCGCCTGCTCCCGGATGCGCGACGCGAAATGGTCCTCGTCCCGCACGAGCAACCCACCGGTGTCTACCACCAGAAACTCGCGCCCGAGCCACTCCGCCTCGCCGTAGTTACGGTCGCGTGTCGTGCCCGGCTCATCCTGGATGATCGCGCGACGCCTACCGATGATACGGTTGAAGAGCGTCGATTTTCCCACATTTGGTCGCCCCACGAGGGCCACCATCGGCTTTCGAGCCATTAGTTATCCATCCTCTTCTACGATTACCTCAACCTGATACGGTAAGACCCTCGGTCCTCATGATTGTCGTCGATCTCGATCTCTTCCTCGCCCCAACGGAGGGGGCCGTAGCGGTCGCCGACGACCCAGCGCCGGCGGATACGAATGCTCGACTCTGACGGGGGCGTTTGTGGGGCGGGTTGATTGGAAGTGGTCTCGCTCGGCTTGTGCTCCTCCGCGACTTGCTTGAGCAGGCTCGCGCCGACGCGAATCGCCACCGCTGCCAACCCGAGTGCGACGCTACCAAGTGTTGCCTTTTCCTTCTGGCTCAAAACCGGCAATCCACTTTTCTTGCGTACCGGTACCAGCGCCGTGCTCGTCGAGACCATCTGCGTGGCACAGGCTCCGCAGAAGGTGGCACGGTTATCATTGGCGGTCCCGCAATGTAGGCAGATGCGTGGCATAGTTGGTCCTTTCTAGCTTGTCGTATGCATGCGCTGACGGAAAAACCCTTGTGACGGAGATGTCCCTATGCTACAATGCCCCGCGTTCCATGTAAAGTGAGTGACAGGGTGAGGAGCCCTCAATGCAGCGTGATACTCATTGTAGCACGTCTGCAAGTCTTCCCAAGGCTCGCCATTAGAGTTGGACAGAGCAAGAGCAGGGCCGCTACCATTTGGATCGGCATGTCACGCAGGGTAGCGGCCGATGAGTCATTGTTTAAGGAGTAAGCGGCTGTGCAAGAGCTGGCCCCAGGTGTCTTTTACGAGCCTTCGTTTCGTGGTGTCAATCTTGGTCTAGTGGTGACCGAAGAGGGAGTTGTGTTGGTCGATACGCCCATGCTCCCGATGGTCGCGAAGGATTGGCAGCAACGGGTGGAGGAGTTTGGTCCCATCTCATATATTGTCAATACGGACCATCTGCAGGAGCACACGGCAGGTAACTACTATCTGCCCGGCGACATCATCGCGCATGATGAGACTCGTGGTCGCATGCGGATGACGGACAAGGCGAAGGAGACCTATAAGAAGTTCGTTGTCGAAACGGACAGGGAAGGGGCGGTGGAGTATGTCGAAGATTACGAGCTGCGATACCCAAACATCACCCTCTTCGACCGGCTAACCATCTTCCTCGGCGCGCGGGAGTTGGAGTTTATCCATCTTCCGGGTCACACCCCCAATAGCATTGGTCTCTATCTTCCCGGCGCGCGCGTTCTCTTCACGGGCGATGTGGTGGTGAACAACTACCGTCCTTACCTCGGGCTCGCCAATATCGATGAGTGGCTCATGACCTTGAAGGCCATCGAGGTCATGGAGGTTGACACTATCGTCCCCAGCCACGGCGACCCCATGAGCCCCGACGAACTCGATCTGCTTGCAGACTATCTTGTCACAATGCGCGATCGCGTACAGGATCTGATTGATTCTGGTCGCGCCCGCGATGAGGTCGTTTCCAAGATGATGCCCTACTTTGAAGAGTGGCCCATCGACAACACCCGCCGCGACGAAGAACGCAACCTCTTCCGCCAAGGCATCCGCCAACTCTACGACATCGCCACCGGCCGCAAATAACACACCAACCGGGTCACGCGGCGTGCTAAGATTGACCCCAAACAAACATTACCCAATCCGTAACATGCAACATGCAACAGATAACATGTACGATCCACAACACGCCTGGCAACTGGTAACCGAACACACCCAAAGTGAATCCCTCCGCAATCACATGCGCGCGGTCGCGGCAGCCATGCGCGCCTATGCACGACGCTTTGACGAGGATGAGGAGCGGTGGGCGACGGTGGGACTGCTCCATGATTTTGACTATGAGGAGAACCCTGACATCAGCACGGAGGGCCATCCACTCGTTGGCGTACGATTGCTGCGCGAGCAGGGATGGCCAGAAGAGATCTGTCGCGCAATTCTGTCACACGCGGAGTCGATCACGGGCGTCGCACCGGAAACAAAGATGGAGCGAACCTTGGTCGCGGTGGATGAGCTGACCGGTCTCATCACGGCGGTGGCGCTGGTACGCCCCTCCAAGGATATCCGTGATGTGAAACCCAAGAGCATCAAGAAGAAGTGGAAGGACCAGCGTTTCGCCGCAGGCGTCGATCGTCAGGAGATAGAACACGCCACGGAGCGGCTGGGCGTACCACTAAACGAGCACATCCAAGTCGTGCTGAACGCCATGCAGGAAGAGGCGGAGGCACTAGGGCTGGATGGAAGCTTGGCTAGCTAGAGGCGATCTGATGACGAACCGGCTGGAGACTGTTCAAGCAGCATTGCGGGAGACGCCGTTCGACCTACTCGTCCTGGTGCCAGGGCCGAATTACTACTATGTGACAGGTGCGCCACTCCACGCGTCGGAGCGGCTTAACTTTCTAGTGCTACCGAAGCAGGGCGAACCGGTTGCCCTCGCGCCGGCCCTCGAGGCACCCTATCTCCGCCCACTTGGTCTGGGGGTCTATGAGTGGCGTGACGAGGAGGGGCCCGTGGAGGCACTCCACTCGTTGGTGCAGGACCTGGGCGTGGGGAACGCGACGGCAGGCGTGGAGTACAATGTGCTGCGCTACGGCGAGGCAGCTATGCTGCGCCGTGCAGCCCCGCAGCTGCAGCTTGAGCGTGCAGACGGCTTCCTCTCACAGTTACGGGCGATAAAGGATGAGGCGGAGTTGAAAGCCCTGCGCCACGCCATCGATGTGACGGAGCGCGGGCTGCACCGTGTCCTGGAGGAGATGCGCGTCGGGCAGACGGAGCGGGAGATAGCAGGAATGCTCCGGATGAATCTCTTACGGGAGGGAGCGGATGGGATCGCCTTCGGTCCGCTTGTGGTATCTGGACCGCGAAGCGCGGAGGCGCATGCGGGGCCGAGCGACCGAGCGATCCAACCTGGTGACGTCATCATTATCGATTGTGGCGCGACGGTTAATCATTACTCGGGCGATATCACACGCTGCGTGGCGGTCGAACCCGTACCCGAGGAAGTTGAACGCATCTACAGCCTCTGTCGTGCCGCGAACGAGGCGGGACGCGCCGCGGTCAAGCCGGGCGTAACTGGTCATGAGGTGGACGCTGCGGCACGCGCCGTCATCGAAGAAGGGGACTACGGCGAGTACTTCATCCACCGCACTGGTCACGGGCTGGGTTTGGAGATACATGAGCCGCCCTTCATGGTGGCGGGCAACAACGAGCCCCTCCGTGTCGGGAATGTCTTCACGGTCGAGCCTGGCATCTACGTCCCGGGACTTGGTGGGGTGCGCGTGGAAGACAACGTGGTTGTCACCCAATCGGGTGGGGAAAGCTTGACCACCTTCCCACGAGAGTTGATTCGATTAAAGCAACGCTGATCCACTTCCAGATGGATTTGTGAAATGCAAAACGCCGCCCGGCCAGGCGGCGTTTTGCACGTAGGACGTACCTCATCATGCTTCATCATCACGTTTTCGGTGTTGTGCGACGATGGCACCGAGAAGATAGCAACCCCAAAACAAGAGGAACGCATTGACTGGGTCAACACCAAGTTCCATAAAGAGAGCCTCCAAGGACGAGTAAAGGAGAATGGCGCGTATTGTATGCAAGATAGGAGATGGAACAAACCATCGCTTCCTACCTCCAGTCTCCACTCCGCACGTTGCACTGCCCATTTCACTCATTCCGCACTCCGCACTCCCCATTCCGCACTTCACTTGTCCTTTGTCTACAAAAATAAACCGTATGTTGACCTACAAATTGGAAGAAACGAAACGCGAGCCTTGTCAATCGTTTTTGGATCATGTTACAATGGCACAAGCATTTAACAGAAGCGAGGCCGCAACTGAGTGGAGGCTATGTTTGCATGACAGCACAACGAGTGGAAAGAAAACGACGTGAGGTCCGGGGAGGCGGCATACCGGGTTGGGTGCTTGCTCTGGTAGGACTCGTCATTGGGCTTGCTCTGGGACTGGCCTATGCCTGGCTCATCGACCCGATCGAGTACACGAATGCCAATCCAGGCGATCTAGCCCCCGGCGGCAAGAGTGCCTGGGTGCAGATGGTGGCGGACTCATACGCTTTAACAGACGATGCCCAGGAGGTACAACGTCGTCTGCAATTCTTCGAGCCGGATGAACTCCAGTTGCTCCTGGGCAATCTGCTCGTCTCGGCAGAGCAGGCAGGGGATCTGCCCCGCGTCCAACGCCTGCGGCAGCTCGCGGATCTGGCGGATACCGAGCCCGTCGTGGCGCCCGAGCCAGCCCCGGAACCGGTCGCGGAGGGTAGTCCGATCGGCTCGCTCTTGATGGCCTGTGGGGTCGGCCTGCTTGCCCTTGTGCTCTTCGGTGCGATTGCTGTGGTGGTGACGCGCCTGCGGCAGGATCGTGCGGCGGGCGCGAGGCAGGTGCGCCCAGTTACCGCTCGTGGCCGCGTAGGGGCAGGATTGCCCCCGGTAATGGAGAGCTCAGAGGAGGCCGAACCTTCCCGCTTCACTCGTGGCCCGGAAAGCGTGGAGGAGGGCGGAGCGCTAATCGTGGACGCGCCTGAGGAGGAAGAGGAACTGGACGATCGCGAGCCGGAGGATCTCTTTTCTGAGACAGCGATCCCCCTGGCGGAGGTCGCCGAGGAGCCGGCACGCAGGGTGGGCTTTGCCGAACCGGAGGAAACGCCCGCCCAATACTCTCCGGCGCTCGCCGAGTTCGTGACTCGTTACAACTATGGCGACGATGGCTACGATATCAGCTTCCCTATCGAGACGGCCCAGACCGAGTTCCTCGGTGAGACGGGTGTGGGCATCAGTGAGGTGCTTAATGACGGATCACCGCAGCAGGTCACGGCATTCGAGGTCTGGCTCTTCGACAAGGATGATATCCGAACGGTCACGAAGGTGCTCCTGAGCGATTATGCCTGGGACGATGAGGAGCTACGCAGTAGGCTGGCTCCTAAGGGCGAACTAGTACAGGTCGAAGAGGGGAATACGATCGATCTGGAGACCAAATCCCTCCGCGTGCGCGCCCGCATCCGCGAGGCGGATTACGGCAAGAACGGTGCCGGCCCCTATTCCTACTTCGATCGATTTGTGGTCGAGCTGACTGCGCAACAAAAGCAGTAAAGGCTTTATGGGCGCTCCCAAGGGTTGAAGAGTTTGTCCCACTCTTGCAGCGCATAGCGGTCAGTCATACCCGCGATGTAGTCGGTGACGACGCGGTGGACATCGAGGGTGGCGAGACGTTCCTGGGTAGAGGGGGGGAGCTGCTCCGGTTGCTCGACGTAGGCATTCCATAGCTCAGTCAGAATGCGCTGTGCCTTGGTCGACATGCGA
>JALZCF010000111.1 GCA_030863245.1 Chloroflexota bacterium | reverse complement strand
CATGAAGGGCGGCGGTTGGCGCGCTATTGACTTGGTGCGATCTGCCTCCAGTTGGAGGTCACATCGGGGCTGCGTTATCCGCAGCGAGGTAAGAGCCTAACACACCTTGCTGGTTATGTCAAGCATGTGCCCGCTTCCTGCTTAGCCCACGGCGGCGCGCTTGGCGACCGACGTAGGGGACAAAAAAACCGCGTTCCACGAAGGGCGGCGGCTGGCGGGCTATATCAGTTGTAGCAGTTTGCCTCGTGTGAGGCGAAACTGTGCCACTTGGGAAACCGAGCGAGTCGCGTGCGACGTCATTCAGTGCCATGCGGCTAACTGTTCATGAGTATAGCATAATCTGAGCTTATGTCAAATTATGCGCTGCTTTGTCGGCCCCGCCTCGCCGTACCTGACGCACGACGTAGGGGACAAAAAAACCGCTGTCCCAGGCGGGCGGCGGTCCGTGTTGTTGTTGAGGAAACCTCTATCGAGGTCACTCCGTTGGCCACTCCGGTCACCGAGCCAGTCGCGTGCGACGTCGCCTAGTGCTGGGTGGCTAACTGTTGATAAGTATAGCACAACTTGAGCTTATGTCAAATCATACGCGCTGGCAACGGGTAGTTGCCGGCGATCGTAAAGCCGTTCAGCCAGGTGGATGATGACCTACTTTCCCACGCCCCTGCGGGCGCAGTATCATAGGCGCGGATGGGCTTAACTGCCAGGTTCGGGATGGGACTGGGTGGACCCCCATCGCGACTGTCACCTGCCTAGCTCAACGGCTTTAACCCTGTTAACCGTCTGATGGCTAACGGGCATCAGGATAACACAATCTACCGTTATGTCAAGATTGGCGCTTGAGATCCTCGCCTCTCAGGGGGAGCATCTGGGGAGAAGAATGCTCGTTGGTCCCGGTGGAGGAGGCGCTATGATAGCCCACCTCCCCCGTATCGGGTATCGCCGCCACCTCTCCACGCACGACGTATTGGACCTCACACGGCTGACCCAGCTGGCGCCTCAAGCTCGCCTCAATCATCTGCCCCAACCGGTTCTCCAACCACGCCAGCGCGCCCGGCTGCCGCGTACTCACGATATAGCCGCCATCCTCTGCGCGCTCCAAGCAGGTATCCCGCAACCAGCTGTCGAAGGTCGCGCGCGTCATCTGACCCTGCAGATCGGCCAGCACCGCCTGCCACAGCCGCTCTGTTTCCGAGCGAGATCCGGCATGCTGGGAAGTCATCCCGCTTGGGGGTGCTCCGTGAAGCAACGCCTCCCCCTCCGCGCTGCTGCCGGCCGCGCTGGGCGGCTCACCGGTCCGCTGATCGCTTGCCCTGGTGGGCTCCGGATCCCCTGCTTGAGTGGCCAGTGGGAAGGACGTGGTCGCCTGGTGCGCTGGCGGGATGGCTGACGCGGCGTCAACGGATGGTTCCGCCTCTGGCAGCGCCTGCTCACTCATGAACGCGAGGAAGCGTTGCTCCTTTGCCGACCGCTTGCGCTTCGCCTCGGGTGGCGTGAGCGGCCGATTCAGCATGCGCCAGATGGCCACCGCGATGGGGTCATCCACCGCCTGGGAGCGGGTCGCATCCGCCACCTGCGCCTCAAAGAGCTCGACTGTCTCCGTGGCGCCGAGGCCGGCGTCGTGAGCGCGGAAGGCGATCTCCAAGGCAGGCACCTCAAAGACACCGTGCGTCTCCAGCGCTTGCGCGATGAGGTAAACCTCTTTTTCTACCTCCCTATCTCTTTCTTCCTCCTCCTTAAAGAAAAGGATGGATGTAACGGCGAGGTCTCGCTCTTTCCTAGGTGATGTTGAATTCTCGCTGTTGCCTGGCACAGCCTCTTCTGAGGCCTCCAGCGCGGCGTGCTGGGACGACACAGGCTTCTCTAGGGGTACACCTGCTGAGCTAGAGTCGGGCGTTTCAGGACGCGTGTGAGCCGCTTCGTACTGGCGCGCAGGGCGTGTCTCATCTGCGCATGTATCAGCAGATGGTGGAAGGATGAGTGACAGCCCGAAGGCCTCGCCGAGCAACTGGCACAGGAGCGGCTCGTTGACCTGGTAGTAGGTGCGTCGGTCGTCCTCCGTCCAGTAGATGACGAGGCTGCGCAGGTCGATCGCACTCCGGACTTCCGTCTTGCTGGTGCCGGTGTAGATCTAGGTGGTCACCGAATCAATAAAAAAAAATAAGTCATAGATGCCCACCCTCAACTGCTCGAGCCAGCTCTCCCCTTCCCGGTACTTGTCGTGGTCGCATGGTCTGTTGAACTGGTAGAAGGGCCGCCGGCTGTAGTGGAACCACCAGGCCAGCACCAGGGCGAGGAAGAACGCCGCGTTGGCGCTCAGGTCGAGGGCGAGCAACTTGTTGCGGGCGGCCAGGACGCCGCTGAGAGGATGGATGGTATCCGAGGAGCGCTCCCCTCCGAACAAGAAGGCGTATAGATTATTGGATTGAGGTTGTTGATTCATGGGTTCCTCCAGGGAAAACTCGCTAACCATGTTGAGAAGTGGGTAGCGTGGCCCCTGGAGGGAACACCAAACAAGCCGGCCTCAACGGATTCGAGGCAAGCACTTGCAATTGGACCGGTTTTCCTGTATAGTACGTCCAACAGACAAAAACCGACCATCACACAGGTTCCGCTTGCCAACGGAGCCTGCGCTACCGGAAACGCCCTGTTGAAAAGTCCGCCAAGACCTTTGAGCAACGTGGGCGTTTTGGCTTTATGAAACTGGTCTGGTAGTTTGGGGTCTGCTAGGCAGGACCCGCTCGGATCCTCACCATCTGTCCTCTCACCTCACATACCCTTCCCGTTTGCTAGACGGGAACGGCATGCCTCGTGGGTGAACAATTTTCGTAAAACATCTTTTGCTTCAGTCATCCCTACCGGCTTGCCAGGCCGGTAGGTGTAATCCGATTTGGCGAAAGTGCTTGCAGTGTAACACAAGGAGCATCCGAAGTGAAGTAGGGCAAAGCTTGCCCGCTGGCAATCTTGTATTCTACATCGAGCCAGCGGTCGCTGGCGACAACTTTCGACGAGCGCGCGTGCAGCTCGCGCTATGGCTTGCCTATCCTGGGCACTACGGAACGTTCTTTTGTGTTCTAGCGTATGAGAATCATAGGGGAAACATAAGGCGCTCTTAACGAGAAGGCGGTATCCTAAGACAGTCTTTTCTCCTCCTTAACAAAGACAGTAGGTAGAGGCCATGTTCCCCTTAGGCATGGCCTCTTCTGCTGCTTGTAGGCTGTTCACGTTCTACCCTCTTCCTCAACTGGCCTATTGCCCGAAGGGACCATGCATCTTGACCCGATCAGCCCTTGTAATGGTGCTTTGTTTTCCTATACTGGTTACGTAGCGTGCTACGGGTTGGTTGACTGCCTGATCCGCACTCCCCCCCTAGCACGCTGTATTTTTCGATAAGACAAGAGGCATATATATAGGGCAAAGGTCCACGTGACAGCTACTTACGGGTAGTCATTGTGGATAAGCGTTCCGTGTGATGGCTGGGTGGTCACTATGTGTGCGAAGCACATGCACTACGTGCAAGCGTGTGATGACTACACTAGGCACTACGGGGCGCTTTGCTTTTGGGCAACAAAAAAGAGAGGCACAACGGCCCCTCTCCGCCTGGTACTGGTGCCTAGTCAAGCTCAGCGAGCCGATCGCCCATTTCCCATAGCTCTAAATTGGGTGACGCTAGGGCTTGTGTTTTCCGCAAGAGGATCAGCAATTGCCGTGCGTGGACCGGTGGCGGCACCACCGCTCGCTCTAGCAGCTTTCGATACCGCTCTAGGAGTTCATCACTATCGGAAAAGGCCTCTACAAACGGACGAGGTATCTCATCACAACTTGTCGGTCTCCGGTTAAAATTAGACTGACTCATGGAGTTATCCTCTCTGTGAGTGAGGAGCGCTCGCTTGTCCATGGCCTGGAGGTGAGCGCTCCGATTTATAAAGACCAGTCCATTATCGCTCCTTTGCCTTATCGCTGCAATACCGCCCCCTATTCCCGCCTGGTGCAGTAGTATCTGCCCCATTTTGAGCGTAACATAGTGGCATTGGGCACCGGTACCCAAGCGGCGCTCCGAGCGGGGTGCCGCATTGTTGCCGACCGTAGGAAGCAGGACCATTATGTGGCGGTTGGGCGTGTTCTGGGGTTTTGGGAGTAAAAGGACGAAAGCGTACGCTTAGGAAGGCCCTGAACTGCAGATAACACCCATTATCAGAAGCAGATCCAGCGCCGAACTTCTGATAACGCGTAACATTCGTGCTCTTTAGAGCCTAGAAGTCCTTCTGATAACAGGGCATAGGCGCGCGGTAGCCTTCCTGGGTCTGGTTCAAGAGCATGAACAGTGAAAATGGCCGCGATTTTTGCTTCATACGTGCTCTAGTAGCGTACGTTTTCGTCCTTTTGCTACTAAAACCCCTCATAGACGTTCAGAAGTGCCTTGAAAAAGCGAACAAGGCAGATGAGATGTTGCAGCGAATGATCAGTTTTTGGAATGACAATGCGAATAACACATGGGCAACTATCGGCCCACGCCGATTGGAGTTTGGGGAGAACCAACGGGGCAGACTTCTAGGCACTGGCGGAAGAATTTTCATCTCACCCGTTCCCATGCCTGAAGACGAAGTAACAGTACGTGTGCACAAGCGGGGTGGCAAAGGCAAGGCATCAGTCACCGTTTGTAAAGTAGATTCAGACGGCCGAGCGCGCGAGCTTCGGGACACAATCTTTGAGCCTGGCGATGACAACATCGGTGAGAGCCAGTCAAAAACGCTGAGAGGCGTAAGAGGCCACTTGCTGCAGATTCACCTAGACGGCAAGAGTGTTACTCGTGCGTTTGAATACTCGCTCCAAGTCGGTACACTTCCACAGTCCGGCGTCTATACGCTGCAGCAGAAGAGCAGCGACCGGTTTCTCGACGCGCACCAAACATCTGATAAGGACTTCTCTGTCGTCACCCGCAGCGCACAGAATAACGACACTCAGCGTTGGTTAATCGAACCGGTATAATTTCAGTGAGGGTTGGCAGCAATTCGACTTTCCTCGACTAGCGATCATCTTCAACAGCTTCTATCGAGCCTCCATCATTGGCCCGTCTAGTCGAAAGAATACAGCGACTCAGGTAATTCCTGCCAACCCTCAAAGATAGTAAAGACAATATCGGGGACCGTGTAGCAAGCACGGTCCCTGTTACTATTCACGAACAACCGTTCTAATGAGTGCCGATTATTATGAGGATTGTTTATTAAATCGGGGTATTGGACCGACGCTGCGTTACCCTGTTTATTTCTACAATTCTCATAATAATGGGAATGCGGTTGGCAGGTCGTAGATGGGTGGACCGATGCTTAACGGCCCTCTCCACCTTTTGGTGGCACTATCAAGCCCGCTGGTCCGGAATCCCCTCTTTAAAGCGTGAATCGGGTGGAATCTGATCGGGCGGCAAACCCGCTGCCGCTTCCATGCGACCACTGAAGTTGAAGAAGGAGATGAGGGCCGTCGCCTCGTAAATACCACCCTCGTCCCATCCAGCGACACGCAAGGCCTCCATGTCGGCGTCCTCTATCATACTAGGCGCCTCAGTCAGCTTCTTGGCATAGGCCAACAAGGCGCGCGTCTTGGGATC
>JALZCF010000109.1 GCA_030863245.1 Chloroflexota bacterium | reverse complement strand
CGATGTGCCAGTCAGTGCGCTCAAATCGATGACCGGGCACATGCTGGGTGCGGCGGGTGCGGCAAGCGTTCTCGCTAATGTCAAGGCGATCCAAGAAGATATCATCCCGCCCACCATCAACTACCAGATCCCGGACCCTGAGCTGGATCTCGACTACGTGCCAAACGAGGCGCGGCGGCGCCCTGTTTCGATCGCCATGTCGAACGCCTTCGGCTTTGGAGGGCAGAATGCCTGTCTGATCGTACGGGAGTACAGCTAACGAAGGGGCAGCCACAAGGGCCGCCCCTACAGGTTCCGCTCCATCTTGATGATGTCATCCACTTCCATCTGGTTGATCAGGTTGTCTACCGCAGCGATTACATTCTCGCGGGCGACCTCTGTCGCCTCGCCGGTGCGGGGCTTGATCTCGACCTGCTGCTCTTCTAGAAGACGCTGGCTCATGACAAGGCGCAGTGGCAGGCCAATCAGGTCGGCATCGTTAAACTTCACACCCGCCCGCTCGTCACGGTCGTCCCAGAGGACGCGCAAGCCGACGCGCTTGAGTTCTGTGTAGAGCGCTTCGGCCGCCGACTGCACTTCCTCGCTCTTGCCGATGTGGAGCAGGTAGACGTCGAATGGGGCGACCGAGGTCGGCCAGATGATGCCGTCCTCGTCGTGATGCTGCTCGACGAGGACCTGGAGCAGCCGCTCGATGCCGATCCCGTATGAGCCCATGACGATCGGTTGCGCCTTACCGCTCTGATCCAGGAAGGTGGCGCCGAGTGCTTCGGTGTACTTGGTGCCAAGCTTGAAGATGTGGGCTATCTCGATACCGCGCTCAAGGCGAAGGGGCTGGCCACAGTGGGGACAGGGATCGGCCGCACGCACCATCGCGATATCTGCGACCTCGGTGGCTTCCCAATCCCGTCCGTAGAGGACATTACGCAGGTGATAGCCCGTGCGATTCGCCCCTGCTACCAGGGGCCCTGCCTGCGGCACAGAGCGATCCGCGATCACTGTCACTCCTTCCAGATCGACAGGGGAGGCATAGCCCGGTACTGCGCCCACCTCCATGATCTGCCGGTCGCTCGCGGGTGCCAACTCTGAGACACCTGCTGCTGCGCGCAGCTTTGTCTCGTTGACCTCCAGATCGCCACGAATGACCACGAAGAGCAGCCCCCGCTCGGGTGTATCGAAGAAGACAGCCTTGGCGGTTTCCGAGGTGGGGACGTCGAGGAAGGAAGCGACATCCACGATCGTCTCACAGTTCGGTGTGGCGACTGCCTCCTTCATGGGTACGTCGGTGTGGGTTATGCGCTCTGGCATGGCACTCGTCGCGATCTCGACGTTGGCAGCGTAATCGCACGTATCACAGAGCGCGAGTGTGTCCTCGCCGGCCGAGGACAGTGAGACGTACTCCCGCGACTCGCCGCCGCCCATCTCGCCACTCGCAGCCTCCACTGCGATAAAGTCGATGCAGCATCCTCTCAGGATGCGCTCGAACGCCTCGGCTACCTGCTCGAAGGAGTGATCGAGCCCTTCGACATTCCTATCGAGCGAGTAGGCATCGAGCATGGTGAACTCGCGCATGCGCATCATGCCACCGCGCGCACGCGGCTCATCTCGGTATTTCGTGTGGATTTGGTAGAGCAGGGCTGGCAATTGGCGATAGGACGAGATGTCGTGGCGCGCCACCTCTGCGACTGCCTCCTCATGGGTCGGGGCGACGATCAGGGAGCGCTCACTACGATCCGCCAGGCGTAGCATCAATGGTCCGTAGGCTTGGTACCGCCCCGTCTGTTCCCAACTCTCCGAGGATTGGATCACGGGCGTGCGGAACTCTTGGGCATCGATACGCGCCATCTCCTCGTGCATCACCGATTCGATACGCCGAGCCACACGCATGCCAAGCGGGAGTAGTGCGTAACTCCCCGCTTGTAGCGCCCGCGCCAGCCCCGCCCGCAGCACCAACTGGTGCGCGATATGCTCTGCATCACTGGGCGCCTCCCGCAGCGTGCGCCCGAAAAGCGTGGACATTTTCATGAGTGCTCTCCCTTTCGACTTTGTCTAGGTTGCAGGACGCGTGAGTGAGCCAATGAGACGTGTTGCATATTGCATGTTGCATGTTGCCTGTCGCATAGTGGATGTAGGGATGACGCAGGGTGCAATGTGTGCAATTGTGTAGGCTCGACTCGATAGAATGTAGGACCAAGCGCGTAAATGGAAAAACGGACCCATTTTCTGCTACCGTTGTGGGCGCCGAAGGATGAGGGAGAAGAGGGAGATGAGACCAAAGGTTAGCAAAGAGACGCCCGTGAGGAGGAGCGGAAAATTGGCTTCCGATACTGGAAGTAGCAGGGGAGGGACAGGTGTCGGGATCGGCGTCGCCGTGGGGGAGGGGGTGACGGTCGGCGTGGGTGTTGGCGAGGGCGAGGGGGTGATCGTTGGCGTGGCGCTAGGGGTCAGGGTCGGTGCGAGTTGTACGCGCGATGTGGGAACCGGCCCACCGGGTTGGATCAGAAAGATCGTGTCGCTGGCGCGCACGGACTGTCCCTGCTGGTCACGATACTCTATGACCACCGTCTTTTCGCCCCCGCCGGGCGATAGTTCGAGCTCCACTTCTGCTGTCCAAGGTTGCCACGGGGCTGCTTCAAGCTGCTCTGCCTCGGCCACTCGTATCTCAACCGGAACGGTGAATATCTCCTCCGCCCCGCCCGCCTCCTCACTGCCCACCTGCACGGTTACCGCTCGCTCCGTGGTGCGTGGGGCGTCGTGGTTCACGAAAATCGGCAGGACGCCCGGCTG
>JALZCF010000100.1 GCA_030863245.1 Chloroflexota bacterium | reverse complement strand
GGTAGGGGGGGCGGTGGAGGGGTGACTTCAGGGGGAGTGAGGTCAAGCCTGGCCCAGAGCTCGGCCTGGCGGGCAGCGCTGGCGCGCTGCCCTGCCTCGATGGCTTCTTCCAAGCGATTGCGTTGCTCCTGGATCGCATTGACAACCGTCTTGACCGGCGTTTCCTCCCCAGAGGCATACTCATCCGTTTTCGCGCGCAGTTTCTCGCGGGTCACATAACCGGAGTCTGGAGTGAGGAGCATGGCGATACCCGCCCCGACGCCCATGCCGAGTGCAAAACCTAGTAGAAATCTACTCATCATAGCGCTCCCTTCTTACAAGCTCGTAGGGCTCTTTCTTGCCGCGTAACGTGTCCACCATCTCCTTGACACCCGCCACCATGCCTGCGACCGAGATGATCGGCGCAGAGACCGACTGCCCGACAAAGGTGGTGGTGTGCTTGACGTGCTCCACTGTCTCTTGAGTGGTATGGAGGAGCGGGATGATCTCCTCCCGTAGCAACCTGATCAACTGGTACAACTGCCAGATCATCAGGAGGAGGAATGCACCGACAAAGATCGATTCGATTGCCAGAATAATGATCAACAAATCACGAATGGCCGCGGTCACATCTTCTAGAGTATCCGACGAGATAAACTGGGATGAAAGCCAAACAACACTGACGCAGAGGACGACGACCAGAACCACGCCAAGAATGGCTAAGATGAGCTGTCTTGTTTGTCGATCCATTTACTAGCTATGTTCTCCGCGATAGATCCACCCTGGTCTTGTATTTGACATGGGCGAGTCTAACATAGGATTTGCGGAGAGGCAACGGAACGGCTGAAAGGTGTGGGGCGCTCAGAAACGGCTTATATGTATAATTTGCACAATTCATAGGAGATCTGCTGTGCGATCCAGCCACCAAGTGCTTGCGCCACCCACGTTGGCAAGGCCGACAATCGTATTGTAGAGGGGCAAATAGCGGAGATGGTGGTCGTTGGGCGCATTGGCGAACGGGTTTGTCTCTTCCCCTCAAATAGGTATTATTGGCATGGTTTTTCAACTCAAAAAGCGTATTTGGCACTGTTGCCAGTTGGAGACTCGACGAGGAGGAGATGGATGGATAGAGTAGTAGAGCACGTCGGTGTAGACCAGACCATCACCGGCTCTACGGTGAATCACCGCGAGATGGACCTGAGCGACGAGGATGTGCTGGAGATGTACCGGCTCATCGTGTTGACGCGCCGTTTGGATGAGCGGAGCGAGCAGGTTCAGCGACAGGGCAAGTCCCCCTTCTATATTAGTTGCCGGGGCCAGGAGGCCACCCAGGTGGGTGCTGCCTATGCGATGGAACCCGGAAAAGATTGGTTTTTTCCCTACTACCGCGATTTCGGTGTCTTGCTCACGATCGGTGTTACACCACGTGAGCTGATGCTGGCCCTCTTTGCAAAGCGAGATGACCCTGCATCCGGTGGCCGACAGATGCCAGCGCACTTTGCCTATCGTAGATTGAATGTTTTCACGCAGTCAAGCCCCGTCTCGACCCAGATTCCACATGCAGCAGGTGCGGCCTACGCCAGCCGACTGCGAGGTGAGGATGCCGTTACCTACGTCTCCTTCGGTGAGGGTGGTTCCTCCAAAGGTGATTTCCACGAGGGCTTGAACTTCGCGTCCATCTGGAAGTGCCCAGTGGTCTTCATGTGCGAGAATAACCGTTACGCCATCTCGGTAAGTCAAGACAAGCAGATGAATATCGAGGATGTGGCGATTCGCGCTGTTGGCTATGGCATACCGGGCGTCGTGGTGGACGGGCAGGATGCATTGGCAGTCTACAAGGTAATGAAGGAAGCGGTCGAACGGGCACGCCGGGGAGAGGGACCCACCCTTATCGAGGCGAAGACCTACCGGATCGTTCCCCACTCCTCGGATGACGATGACCGCCTCTACCGCTCTCGTGAGGAGGTTGCTCTCTATCGGAACGAGCAAGATCCCATCAATCGTCTGAGGACTTACATCCTAGAGAATGGCCTCGCGACTGAGGAAGAACTGCAAACGATCAACCGGGAGGCGGTTGCTCAGGTGGACGAGGCGATCGATTGGGCTGAAGAGCAACCGGATCCGATCCCCGAGGAGGGGGCGAGGTACGTTTTTGCGGAAGCTAACGTTACAATGGAGTAATGAATGGCGGAGAAGACTATATTGGAGGCCGTCCACGATACGTTGTGGATGGCGATGGAAGAGGATGAGCGGGTCGTCGTTTTGGGGGAGGATGTTGGTGCGAAGGGCGGTGTCTTCCGTGTGACGGCCGGTTTCTTGGAGCATTTTGGAGAGGAGCGGGTGATTGACACGCCGCTTGCTGAATTGTCCATCGTTGGGGTGGGCATTGGTATGGCGGCAAATGGGCTGCTCCCCGTATGTGAGATCCAGTTTGCTGATTTTATCCATCCCGCCTTCGACCAGATCGTTTCGGAGGCAGCGAGAATTCGCTATCGCTCTAACAATGCCTGGGGCTGCCCGATGGTGATCCGTGCCCCCTATGGGGGTGGCATTCACGGTGCGCTGTACCACTCTCAGTCCGTTGAGGCGTTCTTCGCGCACGTGCCCGGACTGAAGGTTGTCGTCCCAAGTACGCCCTACGATACGGCTGGGCTACTTTACAGTTCGATCTATGACCCCGATCCAGTGATGTTCTTTGAACACAAGAAGACCTACCGGCTTATTCGGGATGAAGTGCCCGATGGGTCGTTCAAGATTCCACTAGGCAAGGCGGATCGCAAGCGCGAGGGACGGGACCTGACGGTCTTCACCTACGGCCTGATGCTACATTACGCGATGGAGGCTGCCGAGCGTGTTGCAAAGGATGGCATCTCTGTCGAGATCATCGACCCGCGCACGTTGGTGCCACTAGACGAAGAGATGCTGTTCGATAGCGTCAAGAAGACCTCCAAGCTGCTCATCATTCATGAGGACAACGAATTCTGTGGCTTCGGCGCGGAGATTGCTGCTAGAGTCGCCGACGAAGTCTTCATGTGGCTCGATGCACCGATCAGGCGCCTTGCTGGTCCGAACGTTCCCGCGATGCCTTATAATAGCCCGCAGCAGGCGTGGTTCCTGCCCGACGTGGAAGATATCGAAGCGGCGATCCGAGATCTAGCCGAGTTTTGAAGTGGGACATGTTGCATGTTGCGTGAACTCTAGTTAAGGATCCTGTCGAACGGTTCACGTACCACACACCACGCAATACGTAGTATGCACACTCAGCACACACTAAAAACAGAGAAACAGCACGCATAAATTATTACAGTAGGAGTAACACCCATGGCAATCCCCATCAAAATGCCACAACTCGGTGAGTCGGTCACGGAGGGGACGGTTGGTACGTGGCTCAAGCAGGTCGGCGAGGAGGTCGAGAAGTATGAGCCGTTGCTAGAGGTCATCTCCGATAAGGTCGATACGGAGATCACTGCCACAGATTCGGGGACGCTTTTGTCGATCGAGGTAGAGGAGGGCGAGACGGTGCCGGTTGGGACGGTACTCTGCTACCTGGGTGAGGAAGGAGAGGCAATGGGCGGCGAGGCAGGCGAAGGTGAAGCTGTGACCGCAGTGGAAGAGGCTGAGGAGGAGCCCGAGCCAGAGCCCGAACCGGAGCCGGCAGCAGCGACCGCCCAGGCACCTACGGCTAGAGAGACGGCCCCTGTCAGCGAGGAGGAAGTGCAACCAGAGCCGAGGCGTGAAAAGCCGATGATCACGCCCGTTGTGGCACGCATGATCGGCGAACACGACATTGACATCTCGCAGGTGGAGGGCACCGGTCGCGACGGTCGTGTGACGAAGCGGGATATCGAGGCCTATCTCGAAGAGCGGGAGAGAGCACCCGAGCCAGAGCCCGAGCCGGCGAGACCCGCACCGGAGCCCACACCGCTTCGTCCGGAAGCGGCACCTGCACCGGCAGCGCGCCCGGAGCCTGAGCGTCCTGCCCCTGCGCCCGCCGCTCCCGCACCGCGTGTCCCCGCTGCACAGCCCGGCGAAACGATTCCACTCACGAACATGCGCCGGCGCATCGCTGAGCATATGGTAGAGTCCAAGCGGACTGCGCCACACGTGACTACCGTCTTCGAGGCCGACCTCAGCGCGATTGCCAAGCATCGTCAAGAGAACCGCGACAACTTCGAGGATCGAGGCGTCCGCCTCACTTACATGGCCTACTTTGTAGAGGCGGCAGCGCACGCGCTGCGCACGCATCCAATAGCAAACTCCACCTTTACAGAGGAAGGGATTCAACTCTACAAAGATATCAATGTTGGCATGGCTGCGGCGACGGAAGGGGGAGCGGGGCTTCTCGTGCCGGTTATCAAGCGCGCCGATGAGAAGAATCTCGTTGGCCTGGCCCGCGATGTCACCGATCTGACGCAGCGCGCCCGTAGCGGCAATCTGACGCCTGACGACATGACGGGCGGCACCTTCACCATCACGAACCATGGCGTCGGTGGCTCGCTTTGGGGCACGCCGATTATCAACCAGCCGCAAAGCGCCATCTTAGGTGTCGGAAAGGTGGAAAAGCGTGTCGTCGTCACGGATGACGACAGCATCGCCATCCGGCCGATGGTCTACCTCTCCTTCACCTTCGATCACCGTGTCCTTGATGGTGCTACCGCTGATGCATTTATGCAGGAGGTGGTGGAGTTCTTGGAGAGTTATCAGTGATCAGTGAGTAGCAGGTAGTGGTTCGGAAGCCAGAGGGTAGAGACAGAGGTTAGAGTCAGTAGGTAGAAAACGACGAGTTAGAGCCCTTCTTCCGATGCAGAGGGGCCTTGTTGTTGATATAGGGTTGGGGGCAGGACATGGGTGGGAAATAGCTGGCGGTGTTCTGATGTGATGGTAGGAGTACTGGTTTTGGTCCCTTTCGTGCTATAATCGACCGTAAAGTGCGGGGATTTGAGGAAAAGGGTAGCCATGGCGAAGACAGTCACAATGGATAATTCACGGCGCGCTGGCTTGGAAGTGCAGGTCATAGAGCGGCTTCAGAAGCTGGATGACAGGACGCTTCGGGAGTTGAATGAATGGCTGGCGCAGGGTGATTCCGATACGGAAAAACATGGGCGACTAACCCGGCGCCGCTTGCTTGCGCTAGTGGGTGGTGCAGCCGTGGTTGGTACCGGCGGGATCGGCGTGGCGACGATGGTGAGCGAGGAAGAAAGCGAGCCGGTGGCCAAAATGGCGCCTGTTGTGCCTGTCGAGCCAGCACTGACCGTCGTGGCACCCGTGGAGGATCTAAGCGGAACGGTGGCGCAACTGCGGGGCGCCAATGAAGGGCTCAAGGAGCGGCTGGATGCTACAAAGGGACAACTGAATGCCACGAATGGCTTGATTACGCTCTATGAAGAGATGGAGGCGATCGAGCTGGATCGTGTGCTCAAGAGCGGGTTGGGTTTGGTTGCTGTGGCACTCGGCCGGGTCGCTGTGAGCGCGGCGGGCCTGCGCGAGGGGCTGAAACTCGCTGAACAACACGTTGCTGAGCTAGATCAGAGCTTCGTGGGGCTGGATGAAGGGCTCGCACGCGTTGAAGGGATCGTGACGACGCTTAGCAAATTGATGCAAGGATTGGAGGATCGCCTCCGTGCTGCTGGAGAGCCAGTCGCTCCGATTACGGACGCACTTGGGAGTTTCTTCAAGGGTATGATCGAACGGATTCCCGCCGTTGGCCCACGTATCATCGATACGATCGAGCATGTCGAGGCAATTGTCGGCGCCATTCCGGAAACGATTGAAAATGTTAATGAGGATCTGGTTCGGCCCATGCGGGAGCGCTTCTTCCCGAGGGAGGGAGAGGACATTACGGTGCGTCTCATCGACCCACTTGCTGAGCTCCTCTTTGCTCCAGCGGATCGCCTGCTACTCGCTTTAGAAGAGTTGGGCAACACTTGGCAAAGCGCCCTCCAACAACCCGTTGAGGAGAAGCTCGAGAAGCGTGCAGATCTCCGCAAGCAGATCGCCCTCTATCGAGGCGAAAAGAATCTGTAGGTGCTCACAGTCGTTATGGCAGAAGGGGTGGTTCGCAAACCACCCCTTCTTTTTTGAGACGCGCAACTATTGGTTCGAGCCTAGCCATCTACCGTTGAGATGTTACGGAGCCTAACCTACCTTGTGGCAAGGTTCTGGCTACTGGGTCTGCTGTGAGCCAATCCATTGCCGATGGCTATAATTTGCCCTACTAATTTTATCAAGTTGAAGGATGTGGAGTGATAGAGATGAAGCGTTTGGATCAGTACCGACGCCTCTTTTCATACCTCAAGTCTTACCCGAAAGAGGTTATATTGGCTTATGGCTCGACGCTGATTGCCACCGTCCTCTCCTTAATCGTGCCACAGGTTATCAAGCAAGCGATTGACGAGGGTCTGGCGGCAGGGGAGGCGCGTGCGCTTTTTGTAAGCGGCGGCATCATTCTCGGTATCGCCGTCGTGCGGGGGGCTTTTGCCTTCGCGCAGCGCTACTATGGTCAGTGGATGAGCCACCGTGTCGCATACGACCTACGCAACGAGTTCTATGATAAAGTGCAGCGGCTACCCTTCATCTTTCATGATCGGGCGCAGACAGGGGATCTGATGAGCCGGGCCACGAGTGACATCTCCGAGACCGAGCGCTTCGTCGGTATCGGCATGATGGACCTTGTCGCGACGTTGCTGTTGCTGGCCGGCATCGTCATCGCCATGCTGAGGGAGAGCGTCTCGCTGTCGTTGATCGCGTTGCTGCCGCTAGCGTTGCTGGTCGCTGCTACCATTCGCTTTGGCAACCTGATCCGACCGATGTTCACCTTAATCCAAGAACAGATGGGCACGCTCTCGACTGTGATGCAGGAGAGTTTGACCGGCATCCGGGTCGTCAAAGCATTCGCGCGGGAGCCACATGAGCTAGAAAAGTTCAACCGTGAGAATGAGGAGTGGTTTGACAGGCGCTACACGGTCATCCAAGTATGGGCGAACAACTGGCCCTTTTTCACCTTTCTGATTGCCACCAGTGTCTTTCTTCTGCTCTTCTTTGGAGGGCCGCGTGCGATTGCCGGTGAGGTGACAGCCGGCTCGCTCTTCGCGATGATCTTCTATATGTTGATGTTGAGCGGACCGGTTCAGCGCCTTGGCTTCCTGGTCAACCTAGCCGCGACCGCCAGTGCGAGCGCGCAGCGGGTCTTCGATATTCTGGATGAGCCAAATGAGCTGGCCGATCGCTCAGAAGCGATCGTGCTGGAGGATGTGCGTGGCGAGGTGGCGTTCGACGATGTGACCTTCGGCTACCGTGAGGGACAGCGCATTCTGGAAGATATCGACTTTGTGGCGAGACCGGGGCAGGTGATCGCACTTATGGGACCGACCGGCGCCGGCAAGAGTACCGTCACGAACCTGATCCCGCGCTTCTACAACCCTACCGGCGGTACGGTACGGGTTGACGGCTACGACCTACGGGAGATTGCCATCGACACTTTGCGCTCCCAGATCGGGATTGTGCTACAGGATCCTTTCCTCTTCAGCACCACCATCGCTGAGAATATTGCCTACGGACGAAAGGGTGCCTCGATGGAGCAGATCGTGGAAGCGGCGAAAGCAGCGGCAGCTCATGACTTCATCGTGAAGTTTCCGGAAGGTTACGAGACGCGGGTCGGGGAGCGTGGCGTGACGCTTTCGGGCGGGCAGAAGCAACGCATCGCGATTGCCCGTGCGCTGCTGATGGACCCACGCATCCTCATCCTGGACGATTCCACCTCCAGTGTGGACATGGAGACCGAGTTTCTCATCCAGCAGGCCCTAGAGCGGTTGATGAAGGGACGTACCACATTCGTCATCGCCCAGCGACTCGTTACTCTTAAGAATGCTGACCTGATCCTTGTGCTTGATGATGGCCGCATCGTCCAGCGGGGCACGCACGAGCGACTCCTCGCTGAGGGAGGCCTCTACAAGGAGATCTACGACCTACAGCTCAGGGACCAGGAGGAGTTCAAGGAGCTAGAGTCTACCCTCGCAGAAAAGGCGGTGGCAGGTTAGCTTACGGCGCAGCTATCTGTCAACTTTGAACACCCAGACAAGATCGTCGGTGTAGAGGGTCTCGAAGGCTGGGCTCGTATCGAGCGCCAGTGGGTCAAGCGGTGCCATATCGGGAGGTAGGCCTACACGACCCTGCTGGGCGCCGATATAGAGATAGTCCACTCCCTCCTCCCGCATTGTGGCGGCTAGGGCAGTGGGGTCACCATGTGCGGCCTGCAGGCGCGCGTAGCGGCTGTTGACCTGATAGCGGTACTCAGGGTCGAATCCACGCTCGCTATCGTAGATCATCGGGGGGATAGTGGTCTGGCGCTGCGCGCTCTGCCAGAGCCACCAACCACCATCCGATCCCGCCACCACGGCGCCACCAAAGGCGGGAAAACCATTGATGTGGAAGGTGGCCCCTTGCTGCGTGTTTTTAGCGATCCAGCGGGCAGCGCGTTGATCGAGTGGCGTCTGCATGGCGTAGTGGTGCACATCCACGACCTGCATCTGCTCCCAGGCGCGCGGTATTGCAAGGTATAGCACAATGAGTGCTGCCGACAGGCCAAGCGGGCGAACCGGGATAGGGGTGAGGGTGCGCAGCCAGTAGACGCCATCGACCGTGCCGAGCGCTACTAGCGTGGCGAGAGGTAGGTACAGCGCGATCTGGATCATGAAGTTGTTGACCAGCCCCGTACCTGGCAGCCTCAAGAAGGTGTAGGGATTGGCCAGCGCGAAGAGCGCGAGCGTCCAACCACCAAGCAGTAGCGCCACACCTTGGCGACGCAGCAACAACCAGAGGAATGAGAGCCCTGCAGCAACCAGCAGCCATTCGGGGACGTGCGTGGTGATATCCCCGAACGCGTTGTACTCCTGCAGTACCTTGCCGGGGGGTTCTGTGGGGGCTGTGGCAATCGCCTCCAGTTTGCGTAGTAACAGCCCACTCGCGATATCCCAATACCACGGGAGTACCAGTACTCCCGCCACGGTCCCACTCAGCGCCATACGTCGCGCCATTCCCGCGAGGGCTGTGCGCCAACTCTCGCGCGACCTCCAAAGCAGGAGCAGCAGGAGAAGCGGTAGCGCGACGGCGTACATCATCACCACCCGGTAGTGTGTCAACGCCATGACAGCCAACATCAGCGTGATCGGCAAAAGTCGGCGACGAGGTTGATCGGGCTGCCAGGCTTGCAGCGTCCATAGGAGGGCAGCGGGCAAGAAGATTTGGCCAGCAAGCTGGGTATAGCGTCCCCAGTTGACGTAAAAAGCAGGCATCGGGCTGAGAAGGCCCACAACCAGCAGAGCCACGATCCCTGCCCATCGGCTCTTCTCAGGACGACCAGCATGGCGGCTTAACCCCTCGGCCAACAGTCCCACCATCACCACCGCCCACACGCCCTGTAACTGGCCACCAAGCAGCACCGTCTCGGATGCCGAGAGGGGAGCCATGCCTGGCAGGACAGACCAGGCCAGCCAAGCGCAGAGCAGATGGAACCCGCTGTGGTAAGTGAAGCTGCTCAACGGCACGTAGGGCAGGTAGTTATCGGGGATCCCACCGCGGTCGAGTATCAGCTGGGTGATCAGGGTATGGTGGACGCTATCCCCCCATAACGGAGCGGCTGCTTGATGGAGAGCCAGAAAACGACTTCCCACGATGAGCGCCAGCACCGTGAGATAGAGAAGCATGATCCCATCAGGCGGCTGGGTGGGGGCGATGGGGCGGCCCTGTCGGCGCGCGACGAGTAGCAGAGCAACCGAGAGGAGCAGTAGCGCCCAGACGCTCCATGATCCTAAGGGAAGAGCGATCAGATGCGTGAACTGGGGCAGGATGACGAGTAGCGCACCACTTAATGCGACGGCGGCCCCTAATAACCGCTGCACGCTCCACGTTTCATCACTCCTCTCCCGCAGCCAGGCAAGCAAGGCCAGACCTGGTAATGTCCAGAGCAGGACACCCAGCAGGAGGGGCAACCCGTAGCGGGGGAGGCCACGCGCGACGTGAAGCCACAGCACGGAGGTGGCAGGTTGGTAGTGCCATTCCATCATGAGGTCGCCTGGGAGCGGCTCGCCGTTGCGCCTCAACTGACCAGGATAGCGATCGACCATGTGGCTCCAGGCCGTGGTACTCCTCTCGATCGGGCTGGTCGCTGTGATCTGGAGGGTATAAGCGCGTCCCGCGGAGTCCACCTGCGGCGGGAAACGAAAATTCTTTGGATTGCCATCCACGATAGTGTCCGCTGCGACCTGTTCGCGATGAACGATCCGCCCCAGGTCATCCAGCAGGGTGAAGGTCATCTCGCCAGCATTCGGACGATCATAGGTTGCCAGAACCAACCTTAACTGGCTCAATCCATCGCGGCCGGGCAAGAAGCTCTGACTCAGCGTAACACCATCGTTCAGCTCGCCCACAATCGTGGTTTGCGCGCCGTGCAGGTACGATTGGTCGACAAGCTCAGGTACAGGAATCGCGCCAGGCAGCACAGCGTAACCGGCCAGTAGGGGAAGCGAGAGGAGTAAGGCCGCAAGGAGAAGGAGTGTCCGCTTGCCATAAAAAAAACCGATCCCGGGTATATGAGGTCTATCCATAAGTTAGGACGGTGCTAGCTTGGCGCGCGGAAGCCTTGACCAATGACCTCGTCCGCGTGGTGGATGATGACGAAAGCTTTGGGATCGATATCGCGTACCAGTCGCTTCAATGGGACTGCCTGTTCGGGTTTGATGGCGACCAGCAAGATCTCTCGCTCCTCACCGCTGTAGACCCCCTTGCCCTCGATGGCTGTCACGCCACGGGCCATGGTCGATAGGATGCGAGCTGAGATATGCTCACCCTTGTCCTTACTCGTGATGATGTAGGCAAGCTGCTCATGCCGCCCGGGAAAAAGACCATGACCGGCGATGACATCGCTGGCAGAACGGATCAACTCGAGCGGTGACTGGACCGCGCTCTTGCGTAGCACCTCGCCTTCGGACTCTCGTAGTCCTGCTGTCAGCCAACCTATCGCGAAGAGGCTGAGGTTGAAGAAGATACCCACCGCAATGACGACCTCTCCCGGTACTGTGCCAACGGTGGCGTTGTCAATAAGCTCCGGGATCGAGTTGACAGGTACAGGGTGCATCGCAATCTTGATAACCCACGCGATCGCGAGTAGCGCAAAGATGAATTGGTAGTTGCGCCGGAAGCGACGCCCAAAGGCCTCCCAGAAGGTGATGGTGAAGGCGGGGTGGAGCAGGTTGTCCACGAGGCGGGTGCCCCACGTTTCACTGGGGCTGAAGGGTGGGGCGAGCATCGCTCCGAAGAAGTCGGTTTCCATCAGACGCACACGATAGGACCATAGTTCATAGTAGCGATAGCGGCGTGCCTCAATGTAGAGGAAGAGGGTGATCAACAGGGTGTTGATCGGGATCATGATGTGGCTGTGGCCGGGATCGCTGAAGGCGAAGGAGAGCGCCGCGCCTGTGGCGACGACAGCCCAGTTCGTGGTCGCATCGAGACGCGTGCGCCATGTATTCGAGCGTGCAACCTCGCCACGGTAAAAGTGGACCATCGCCGTGTTGAACTCGCCCGGCGAGAGGCGATAGCCACGAAAGCTCCAAATCTGCTCGGGCCCACGACTATCCGATGGGCCCACCGGCTCAGCCATACGACCTCCATCTGAACGTTCGGTAGTTCAGCCTCCAGGCATTACGCGCGTTGCCTACAAAGTAGCACATCGCAGTGCAACGTTCAAACGTTAACGGTTATCTGGAGCAGGCGTTCACTGCTCGGTCGGACACGTGCGGGATGACCGACCTGCCAACCTACCACCCAAAGGATTTCTCCCTCGGCGTCGACAAGTAGGGGAATTCGATCCCGGTGAGACGGGGGGACTTTGTGTTTGGCGAGCCAGTCGCGTAAATCAACCGTCTGCCCATCCATGCCGAGTGGCGCCCAGCGATCTCCTGGTTCCGGCGGGCGCAAGCGCAAGGGCCATTTCACATCAGATACGTCGAGGAGCGCGGTGGTAGACGGGAACTTTGTCCAGTCGCCCGGTATCGCCTCTCGGCCCACTTGCTTCACCGTGATGTGGAGCTCCTCCGCCTGTACCTCACCCTCTTTCGGAAGCATGAGGGGATGCTCGAGGGTGGGCAGTTCCGGGTGCTGGACCTCCTCCGCTATCCATAAATTGTTGTACTCAACGATTAGAAAGAGATGAGTGGGCAGGGTGGCGCGGGCTCCACTCTCGCCACGTGCCGCGATATCGAGCGCCTGCTCCACCTGTTCAAAAGAGAGATCGCGCGCGGTCGGACGAAGGTGGAAGAACGCCCTCCGTATCACGCGGCGCTGCAGGGCTAGGGGTAGCGCGAGGAAGGTGCCACGCTCCATCCGGACGGACCCCTCATCGACCTCGGCAAGTTGCTGCCACGCGGCCTCGGTTTCCTCCTCCAGCCAGGTATAGTCGGCTGCGAGGAGGTGGGCTGTGGTCGCCAGGTGGCTGCGCAGGTGAGGCTGTTCCTGCTCCAATAGGCGGATGACATGGTACCTCAGACGACTCCGGAAGCGGGATATATCGAGATTGCTCACATCCTCGTGCCACGGGATACCGTTCTCCCGTAGCCACTCCCGCAGCGTGGCGCGCTCGACTCGAAGGAGGGGGCGAAAGAGGGGCGTGGTCGCGCCGGGGATGGGGGAGGGAGCGCGTGGCATCATTCCTTTGAGCCCATCCAGCCCTGCGCCACGCAGCAGATGCATCAGGAGTGTTTCTGCCTGGTCGTCCGCCGTGTGGGCGAGCACGATGGCATCTGCCTCGACGGCCTGGGCTGCCGCCTCCAGCATCTCGTACCGCACGTGGCGTGCCATCTCCTCCAGATTTCGCCCCTCTGCCTCCGCGAGGGCACGCACATCCCGCCGCTCCCGTAAACATTGGACGTCGAGCGACAGAGCGAGCTGGCCGACAAACGCCGCATCCTCCGCACTTTCCGGGCGCAGCGCATGGTCCAGGTGCGCCACCACCAACTGCAATCCCAGTGGCTCCCTCAGCGCCACCAGCCCGTAGAGCAGCGCCACCGAATCACTACCGCCACTCACCGCGACCACTAGCCTACTCCCCGCCCCCGGCCCGGCCTCCACCTCCTCGCACAGCCTCTCCAACCACTCGCTCCTCACCCCGTCACCTTCACCCCCATCACCTCCTCAGCCACGCCGCTCCCCACCGCACGAGCTAACCACCGCCCATGTCATCCGTTACACCCCTACACTCCCCCACCATCACACCCCATATGCCGCTCCGCTCCCCGCTCCCCGCTCCCCGCTCCCCTACCACGCTCGCGGGCCACGCGCCAACAACACGAGGTCGCGGAGCATGGCAGCAGCGGTCGGAGTGGGATCTTCTTCGGTGATCGTGAGGAAGATATCCCCGTTGATATCCGTCTCGAGCCAGAGCCCCATCTGATGGCCAATCAGACGAGCCAGTGGGTGTGTTAGCGGTAGGACGCGTGGCCGTACGGAGAGTTGATACCTGCCATCTGCGGCACGCTCCGCCCGCGCAATGAGCTTGATCGCTTGGTTCTCCCGCTCTGCGGCCTGCAGGGCATCCGGCGTGACATCTTCGATGCCCTCCACCGTAACATCCTGCTTGGTGGCAGGATACCGGAGGACGCTGTTGGCGAGGATGATGAGCTTGTTAGCGGCATCCCACCCGCTAATATCGAGTGTCGGATCTGCTTCGGCGATGCCCCGTTCCTGCGCCTCACGGAGCGCCTCGTCGAAGTCGCGGCCACGTGCCATCTCTGTAAGAAGATGATGGGTTGTCCCGTTCACGATCCCTTCAAGGCGGAGGACGATGGCATGCGCCAGGTCGTAGCGGCCAACGTTGACGGCTGGCAGCCCGCCTGCTACGGTCGCGCTGTACATTAGGCCCCCTCCATGCGTGGAGGCAAGGGCCTCCAGTTCAGAGAAAGCAAGGACTAGAGGCCCCTTGTTGGCGCTCACCACCGAATGACCATTCTTTAATGCCTCGCGCATCGCTACCAGTCCCGGACCCCCTGTCTCCAGGTCGACCAGCGTCCCCTCCATCAATGTCAGGAACTCGGTCGTGCGTGAGAGACACTCGACGGCGGAAAGACCTTCCTCGCCCGCTGGCGCCGCGGCCACGGTGCCACGTGTCTGTTTGACCTCAAGCAGGGTCTCCGGATCGATGCCCTCCTGGCGGAAAACACCGCCGCCGGAATCGATGGCGCCCACGACACGGACCGTGAGGTTGTGACGCTCGGCGAGCAGATCTTGTTGCCGCTGGAAGAGCTGGAGCAGCTTACGGTTGACAGTGCCGATGCCGTGTAGCAAAACGTCGACTTGTTGCATGGCGTATCTCCTTACTCCTCAGATCCTAGCGATGATATAATGACATTGGTGTTACCCTCGTCCCCTTCCCGTACCACAACAGTGAGGGTCGAATTCGTGTCTGGGAGTGTGAAGGTAAAACTCCCAAGCCTGGGGCGGCTCTCCTCTTCAACCAGTTCATAGCCGCCTACTTCTAATCCCTCCTCGATGAAGGTCCTAGTCTCCTCCCGGTCGAGCGGAACGGTGAACTGCGCACTCTGAGGGCCGACGAAGTTGACCTCTGCCCCCTCCGGGAGCTCAAGGTCGAACCCCAGTAGGGTGCTCAGATTAGGCGCGGCGCCCGCCTCCAGCTCCTCGGGCAGCTCGATAGTAAAATCTTCATTGATATCGAAGTATTCGAGGAGCACGGCTACACGTCCAGAAGCCTCGGGCTGATCTTGGTTGATGCCCGTGCCTTCCAACACCATCTCCATCCTCACGATAAAGTTCTCTTCTTGATCGATCCAGATGTCGAGCTGTGCCTCATCCAGGTTTTCCAGGTCCACCTCTTCGTCATTCTCTTGGTCCAACTCAGCGATGGCCTCTCTATCGCCTCGGTAGTGGATAGTCCTCCGTCCGCTGATCTCTTCCTCCCCCACGCGTTCGAGCCGTTCGAGATCCTCGGTGATATCTTCGGGCTGGATAAAGAGGAATTGATTCACATCAGGTGCCGCCTCCTCCGCTGGGACTTGAATCCACTCGCCACCCAATTTGGTGTATGCGGTATCGCCGACCTGGATAAACTCGATCCCCTCGCCGAACATCGCCATCTCTTCGCTGTCGACGTCAAATACCATCTTGAGCTGTTGCGCGGGAGGCTCCTTCGTGATAGCACCTTCTAAAGAGATGGTGCCACTTTGCACCTCCTCGTCCTCCTCGAAGGCCTCACCCTCACTAGAGATCTGCATTCGCACGCGGAAGCTGTTAATGCTTTCGACCTCTTCCAGTGAGAGGGCTTCCAACTCGCTCGGATCAGCCTCTTCTTCTGCTTCTTCCACTGCCTCTGGCTCTTCTGTTTCCTCGAGCTCCTCTGTTGCCTCGGGCTCCTCGGTCGGTTCTTCGATCAGATCCGCTTCCTCGCTCTCCTCAGCCACCTCGCCCCCCTCGTCCGTGCCTTCCGTCGCTTCAATGTCGACAGTAGCCGTTGGGGGTGCTGGCGTGGCGCCACCAGCACAGGCAGCGAGAAGCATTGCTGCCACGAGTAGTAATACTAGGAACAACCTTCTTTGTCGATTCATCTTTCTTCCTCCAAATGTATTCCGTGTTCGGATAGAATTCCGAAAGGTACACGACTGCGACCGTCGCAAGGTCCTATCCTAGCACTGAGTAGTACAATCAACGAATGGAGTCCTGCCGTTTGCACTTGTACATCCATCTGTCAGAATATGAATGGTTTGAATCGAAGAGAGGTTGCTGGGTAAGAGATGATGAGCGAACTACAACGGATCAGCAGTCTCGGCGTACTTACCAGTGGGGGTGACTCGCAGGGGATGAATGCGGCGGTGCGCGCGGTCGTGCGCACCGCATTGAGTCATGGTGTGGACGTATACGCGATCTATGAGGGCTACCAGGGTATGGTAGAAGGGGGAGATCTCATCCGGCGGATGACGTGGGAGTCGGTCGGCGGCATCTTGCAGCAGAGTGGCACCGTCATCGGCACGGCACGGAGTGCGGCCTTCCGTACCCGGGAGGGACGACGCCAGGCAGCACAAAACCTAGTGACCTACGGCATTGATAGCCTGGTGGTCATTGGGGGCGATGGCAGTCTGACGGGTGCCGACATCTTTCGTCATGAATGGCCGGCGTTGTTGGCGGAGCTGGTGCAGCAGGGTAAGATCGCGCAGGAGTTGGCGGAGCGGCACCCGCACTTGCGGATGGTGGGGCTGGTGGGCTCGATTGACAACGACATGGTTGGCACGGACATGACCATTGTGGTGGTTGCGCCTTCGCCCGATGTCGAGGCTATGTCTCACCCCCAGCGCGCCACCGTTGCTCACTGATCACTACGCTCCCTCACCTCCGCTTATCGGACTTCTTCCCACCTCTGCGGAATCCTCTCCTGCCCTTCGGCTCACCCTTTCTCCTCCGTTCCTTCGTGGCCTCGCGTGCCTCGTCGCGTGGGGTAGCGCGGCGAATGTCAGTGTCACGCTGGCGAATGGAGGCATGTCTCATGCGTTCCACCACTTGGTCGGCATATTGAGCAGGCACGTCGACAAAGGTGAAACGGTCGTAGATATCAATGGCGCCGATCGACTTACCTGGAATATCTGCCTCGTTGGCAATCGCGCCCACGATATCGCTGGGGCGCACTCCACTCTTGCGGCCGGCATCAATGAAGAGACGTACCATTCCGTCCTCTGATGGAGGCACCTGCTCTGGCTCTGGCTCTAGCATGACCGCAAGTGGTTGGTCGCCCCGTGCTAGCCGCGCCGCCGCCGCGGCAATCTCTGCCATGTCGCACCCGCTCTCCTCTGCCAGCTCTTCCACGAAGATGAGGTAAGGGTCTAGCTCCCTCTCCCGCAGTGTGTCCAGGATCTGCTCTTTGAAAAGCGCCAGGCGTCGCGACGCCACATCTGCCTTGGTAGGCATCCTCATCGGCTCGATCTTCTTCCGTGTGTAGCGCTCGATGTCGCGTAGCATACGTTGCTGGCGTGGCGTGACAAAGAGGATCGCTACGCCCTCGCGCCCCGCCCGTCCGGTGCGGCCAATGCGATGGACGTAAGATTCGGTATCGTACGGAATATCGTAGTTGATGACATGGCTGATCTGCTCTACGTCCCAACCACGGGCCGCCACATCGGTCGCCACGACGATCTCGATCTGCCCGCGGCGCAGTCGGTTGATGACGCTCTCGCGCTGGGATTGACTCATGTCGCCATGCATGGGCTCAGCCGCATAGCCACGCGCCTGGAGCTTTTCGGCCAGCTCTGCTGCACCGACCTTGGTTCGAGTGAAGATGAGCACCGCTTCGGGCACTTCGATCTCGAGGATTCGGGTCAGCGCATCTAGTTTGTTCCGCTCCGAGACCTGTAGGTAGCGCTGCTCGATGGTTGGTACGGTTAGCGCCTTTTGCTCGATCTCGACCGTGACCGGATCCTCCAAATACCGATCAGCTATGCGGCGGATCTCCTGTGGCATCGTTGCTGAGAAGAGAGCTATCTGAAGCTCGTCGGGCGCCTGCGAGAGGATCCACTCCACATCCTCGAGAAAGCCCATGCGTAACATCTCGTCTGCCTCGTCCAGCACAACCATCTGCAAGGCATCGAAATTCAACGTTCCGCGCCGTAGGTGGTCCATGATGCGCCCAGGTGTGCCAACGACGATATGCACCCCCTGCCTGAGTCGCCTCAACTGTTTCTCGATCGCCTGTCCTCCGTAGACCGGCAACACATACACCTGCCCCACATGCTTGGAGTAGGTATGAATCGCCTCCGCCACCTGCAGCGCCAGCTCGCGCGTGGGGGTTAGCACGAGTGCCTGCACCTCCTTTTCGTCCAGCTCAAGACGCTCCAGAATTGGAAACGCAAACGCTGCCGTCTTTCCGGTGCCTGTCTGTGCCTGCCCAATCAGGTCGCGCCCTTCGAGAAGCGGCGGAATACTCCTCATCTGGATGGGCGTCGGCGACTCGTAGCCAACATCGCGCACGGCCTGTAGGAGCGGCTCGCTCAGATTTAATTGCTCAAATGAATCAACCTGTACTGTCTCATGCATATCCACTCGTAACCTCTTTCTCGGCGGCTGCCGTTGTAGTTGCTCTTTCCTAAATGAGGAGCATGGACCATACCAATGAAAAACCACGCGCTCGTTGGAGTGAAATATCGCTTACGCCAGGCCATGCTCAACGGCAAAGCGCGCGGCGGCGGTTCGGGAGTTGACCTGCAGCTTACCATAGATCGAGGTGAGGTGGGTGCTGACCGTGCGAGGGCTGATGATCAGCTCTTCAGCTACCTGGGCATCAGTCAGGCCCTGTGCTACCAGCCGCAGCACCTCCACCTCACGTGGTGTCAAGCTAGCAGGGTAGGGGGGCTGGGAGGGCGTTGCCACGTCGTGCGGTTTGGGGACCGTGGGGAGTTGACCCTCCCCACGGAGCGCAATCAGGGCGTGATCGAGCGTCATATCCTGGCCCGTCTGCTCGGGCCAACTCCACGCAAGTAGGCGAACAGCCTGTTCGCGGCAGTTGTCGAAGTTAACCGGTTCCATCGTTGCAAGCCGTACGAGTTCGTCAGCCCACGCTGGCTCGCCGCCCTGACGCACAAGCTGTGCGAACTCCTCTAGGAGCCGAACCACTTGCGGCACGGCGGCGGTTTCTAATGCCAACCGCAATGCCTCCTGCAAGAGACGGACGGCGACTGCGTGTTGCTGTCGGGTGAGTGCAAGCTGGCCCAGGAGGATAAGGGTCATCGCCATTCCCCACTGGTTGCCGATCTCCCGAAACAACACGAAGCTCTGCTCGTAATGCTCACGGGCCTCGGTCAAGTTGCCCAAGGCCATCGCCGTATCACCTAGCCGGTCGAAACAGATCGCAACCCCGCGAATGTCGCCCATCTCTTGCCGAATCTGTAGGCTTTGTTCGAAGAGGCGCCGCGCCTCGGCGTGCTCGCCTAGCACCGAGGCGACCTTGCCGAGAGTTGTGAGCGAGAAGGCCATGCTCCAGCGGTTACCGATCCGCTGCTCGATAGCGAGGCTCTGCTGGCACCACGCCTTCGCTTCCACATATGCACCGCGATCGTAAGCCGTCTGGCCCAAAATGTTGCAGGCAATCGCCTCTCCGTATGCATTACCAACACTCTGGGCAAGTTCTAGGCTCTCCTGACACAACGTGCGCGTCGCCTCGTCTTCTCCTAGGTACGCGCAGACCACCCCAAGGTAGTTGAGCGTAAATACCATGTCGGCCTGCGCGTCGAGCCCCCTCAGAATAGTCAGGCTTTGCTCCAGAAGGGTTTTCGCCTCGCGCTGACGCCCGAGGTGAAAAGTGAACCATCCCTGGCGCGCTAGCACCTTGCCGTAGGCAAGAGTGATGTCCGGAGTCTCCTGCTGCGCCTTCAGGACTCGGCTCGCCGCCCCGAACGCCTCAGCGCCCTCGCCGAACCAACTCTGCATGTCGTAGACGTGGAATAGGGCCTCAGCCGCCTGCCCAAGGTGGAACCCATCCGCCGCGGTGACGGCCCATTGCCAGGCTGCGCGCACTTGTTCCATCTCAGCCCGGATTGTGGCGAGCGCGTCCTGCTGGTTCGGGCCTCGGAGATCCGTAGTACGCGATGCCAGAAAATCGAGGTAATAGGCTGCGTGGTTCGCCACCATCGTTTCGGCCTCGTCGGATTGGTCGAGGCGCTCGGCAGCAAACTGTCGCAATACTTCCAGCACCTCGAAGCGTGCAGCACCGCCCTCCCCCGTGATGTGTCGTACTAGCGATTTGTTGGTTAGCGCGGCCAGCAGCGGGAGCGAGACACCGGCAACAGTAGCGGCAGCCTCGCGCGTAAAGCTTCCTCGAAAGACCGCTAGTCGACGCAAAGCCTGCTGTTCCATCGGACTCAGCAGGCTCCAGGAGGAGGTGAACACGGCCCGCAGGCTCTGTTGGCGTTGCGGCACATCGTGGGGCGCGCTAGCGAGAAAATCTAGACTGCGATCGATCTCATCGGCGATCTCCGCGCAAGAGAGGAAGCGAGTCCAACTCGCAGCCAGTTCGATCGCAAGCGGCACGCCGGCGACGAGTTGGCAGATGCGGACCACGGCAGGTGTTGTCTCGTCCGTGAGCGCGAAGTCTGGCGCAACAGCCTGAGCGAGGCTCGTGAAGAGGGCGATCGCGTCGTATTCCTCAGGGGATTGGGAGATCTCATGACCGGCGGGAGGAAAGGGCAAACCCTCTAGCGCGATGACCCACTCCCCACGCAGGTTGAGGCGCTCGCGCGAGGTCGCCAGGATCTTCAGCCCCGGCGCGCCTTGTAACAGATCGGCGAGGAACGGTGTGCCTGCGATGAGATGTTCGAAGTTATCGAGCAGCAGCAGGACATCTTTCTCGCGCAGATAATGGCGGACCTGCAATGATGGTGATTCTGGCCCCGACAAAACCATGTCAAGCGCACAGGCGATCTCCGCTGCCAGTGCCTCCTCGAGCGGCTCGCGGGTGACGAGCGCCGCAAGCGGCACTCGGTACACACCGTGGACAAAGGACAACGCCTGCTCGTCGCTCTGGATAAGGCCGTGGGCGACTTGGAGGGCTAGACGGGTTTTCCCAACTCCACCTACACCCGTAATGGTGAGAAGGCGGCAGGCCGGCTCACGTAGGTACGCCAGGAGCCGGTCGTACTCTGCATCGCGGCCCACAAAGGGTGTCAGCGACGCTGGAAGATTGTGGGGCAGGTGGGTTGCTTCCATACGTGACCAGTGGTAGGTCGAACCCCTATATACAGTAGGAA
>JALZCF010000070.1 GCA_030863245.1 Chloroflexota bacterium | reverse complement strand
GCATCACCCGCCTTGGTTCCATTCGCATACAGCGCAACGACAGTTCTCATGGTTCTCTCCCTCATTACCTTAGGTTATTGCCCCACCGGTCCAGGAAGGCGAGTCGCTAGCCGGGAAAGATTCCCAGGAGGCCTCCTCTACAACGTCCTCGCGCTCGGGCTTGGTAGCTATCTCCTCCTCCTCGAGCAGATCCTCCGCCGTGTTGATCCCAAACCCGTGATAGACCGGGCAGTGGCGCGTCAGGCCACGGTACAGGAACACGCCCCCTATCAATGCCAGGAGCACTCCCAGGAGTGACCGTCTGCCGAGCCCAAACAGCATCATGAGGCCGCCAGCAACGATGGAGGGCCACCGCTCGCGCTCTGCCATGTTGATTGACCCAATGTAGATCGGTCCCATCGCACGCCGTGAGCTAGCATGCGGGTGAACGGTGAAAGCAGAATCGTCAGTCGCCATGATATCCCCCTTGAGGTTTGCTTCCAGATTTTCGGGCGCACAATTGCACACCCTTACTTAAATATCAAGCAGGATTCGCACCGCGACTCGGCGTGCGATAGCTCGTTCACGCATTTCTTGATTGTGCCAGCCCAAGGCACAAGGTTTGCTCCACAATTTGTAATAACAGAGTTAAGGTGCTGTTCAAGGCGGAGACTTCCATAATAATGCCATATGACAAGCTGAGTGACTTACCGGAAAGCGTGCGTGACAACCTACCGAAGCATGCTCAGGAAATCTATCAAGCGGCGTTCAATAGTGCCTGGGAGCAATACGACAAGCCAGAGGAACGACGTGGTGATGCGTCGCGTGAGGAAACGGCACACAAGGTCGCCTGGTCGGCTGTCAAGCAAGAGTACGAGAAGGATGAAGAGACCGGGGAATGGCACCGGAAAGAGGAGTAGGGCCGCATCTCTTGCAATACGCCGCTGGATAGCTGACACCTGTCACGCGGAGAGGAGAGGAACAATGCAGGGACGTTATAGAGATCGAAGGGGCGCGGGTCGCTACCTGGCGACCAAGCTAGAAAGGTATGCGAACCGGCCGGATGTGCTGGTGTTTGCGCTGCCCCGTGGCGGCGTGCCAGTCGGCTACGAGGTAGCCAAGGCCCTGGATGCGCCGCTGGATGTGTTCCTCGTGCGAAAGTTAGGCTTGCCCGGCCACGAGGAGCTTGCAATGGGCGCCATTGCCAGTGGTGGTGTACGGGCACTCAACCGGGAGGTCGTCCAGGGGCTTCGTATCCCCGAGCGGGTGATCGATAGCGTGGCGGCATCGGAGCAGCGGGAGCTGCAGCGGCGCGAGCAACTATACCGTGGGGACCGACCCATGCCTGAGGTAGAAGGGAAAACTGTTATCCTGGTGGACGATGGCCTTGCCACAGGCGCAACCATGCGCGCAGCCGTTGCCGCCCTGCGGGAGCGGGCTCCCGCCAAGATCGTCGTGGCCGTGCCGGTGGCTGCGCGCGAAACCTGTCAGATGTTCCGGGATGAGGTGGATCACGTCGTATGTGCCATGACACCGGAGCCATTCCGTGCGGTCGGTCTCTGGTACGAGGACTTTTCCCAGACCACCGATGCAGAGGTACGCGAGTTGCTGGCACAGGCCGAGAAGGAGCTCGCACGAAGCTAAGCATACAAACATTCAGCAGAAAGGACCAACAGACAAACTATGGCCAGCCAACTCACTGAGCAATTTATGAATGCATTGCAGGGGATGGAAGAGACGGGCGACATGCAGAAGCTGGTAGAACTCTTCAGCGAGGATGCAGAATTACGCCGCCTCACGCTTGACGAGGCGTATCACGGACGCGAGGGCGCGCGTGCCTTCTGGAACGAATACCTGGAACAGTTCCGGGAGATTCGCTCGACCTTCCACAACGTCATTGAGGGAGATAACACGGCTGCCCTGGAGTGGACCTCGAAGGGGAGGCTCAGGGAGGGCGAGGAGATTGAGTATCGAGGGGTGAGTATCCTCGAATGGGATGGCGACCAGGTGCAGCGTTTCCGCACCTACTACGACTCCGCCGCCTTTATCGCACAACCTGCAGAGGAGGGGGAAGCGTCTCCCGGACTCAGACGTAGTCCGTCGTGGACAGAGGGGAGGGCATGATGCCAAACACCAAAGGAAATGTCACCGACACACGAGTCGTGCAAGTTGACGCGGGCGAGGTTACCTTGGAGGGCACTCTTGGCATTCCGGGAGGAGGCAACGGCATTGTGCTCTTTGCGCATGGCAGTGGAAGTAGCCGGCATAGCCCGCGCAATCGCTTCGTTGCGGAGGTGCTCCGTGACGGGGGCCTCGGCACGCTCCTGGTCGATCTGCTCACCTCAGAGGAAGAAGCAGTCGACATCCGCACGCGTCACCTACGCTTCGACATTGGCCTGCTAGCCGAACGCCTCGTAGGCGCCATGAATTGGATGGCTGAGCAGCCGGAGACACAAGATCTCAACATCGGACTATTCGGCTCGAGCACGGGTGGTGGTGCCGCCCTGGTGGCAGCTGCTGAGAAGCCGGACGCCGTAGGTGCCGTCGTCTCGCGGGGTGGCCGCCCCGACCTAGCGGGATCGGCACTTCCCCATGTGCGGGCCCCCACCTTGCTTATTGTTGGGGGGAACGATTACCCAGTTATCGGGATGAACCGCGATGCGATGCGCCAGATGCGTGCACCCGTCGAACTCGAGATCGTCCCAGGAGCTTCCCATCTCTTCGAGGAGCCCGGTGCGCTGGAACAGGTCGCCTGGCTGGCGCGTGACTGGTTCAAGGAGCACCTGGGGTGACGAGGTGATCGGGCGCTGGGCAGGGTAGAAAGCAAACAACATGGAAAGGAGAAAGTTCATGCCAGAGGACAGAGGCGACGATCGCCTGACGAGGGAAACGCCGAGCCAGGCCGAAGGCGAAGAGGATATGGTCGAGGCACAACTGAAGCCGGGTGTCAAGGATAAGCCCGATCATGATCTGTTCCGGACAACGCCAAGCCAGGCCGAAGGGTCGCGCGAGGTCGTCGACGAGATGCTGGAGGAACAGGACGAGCGACAGGACAAGCAGAGCTGAAGGCTCCGCCTCATTCAAGCCCGCCCTCCTGGTGATGGCGGGCTTTTTTCTAGTGCCTCTCGGAGGAATGGTTGCAAGACCACAATCTGCCGCGCGGCCTCCTGGCTGACCGTTTTCAAGAGAGCCTCGTTGTACCGAGCAAAGGGGAATGTCTTGTAGAGCTTGTGCCACCCCCGATCCCACTTTTCCAGCCAGATAGCACCCAACTCATGGCGAATCTCCAGGAAGTGGCGATCGAAGAAGCGATGCAAGGCTGCATTTCGTCCTGCCTCCCGGTGCTCTAGATGCAATCCGACCTCGATGAGCCCCCGCTTGCGCTGTGGCCACACCTCAAAATGAAAGGCCGGTTCATCGTACCAGAACTGCACGAGCGAGAAGTGACTGCGGTGCTTGAAGTTGTGCCACTCGGCTGGAAGATGGGTACGAACCTGCTTGGGCAGCTCCGCTCGGAACGCCTTCGCGGTTAGCACTGATACGTTGCTCATCCTCACTTTTCCTTTCCAAATCGGGCGTGCGTCACTTTTGTGTGGTCGGCGCGGGTGGTAGGGACGGCCCGCCGTGGCCGTCCCTACCAGAATGTGACGCACACCATTTCAAATCACGATCCTTTCAGCGGTTATGTTATAATCCTGCCTGGCGGCGATGATTTGCTCATCATCGCCACTCCTACACCGCTCTATCATAAGGGAAAGTGAATGGAAATCCTACTTGCTCTATTAGTCAATATTATCTACGGGGTTCTCTTCTTTCTGGCCTTCGCTGTCATGTTCCTCACCGTAGCTCTCTTCGCGATGGCCTTCTGGGACAAGGTCGTCCGTCCCCTGCTGAACCGTCTGCGACGGGGCAATCAGGCGTGAGAGCAAGGGAAACGGCATGACCTCGAACCATCGACCAACCCTGCTCGCCATCTTCGCTCATCCCGACGACGAGTCATTCGGATCCGGTGGTACGTTGGCCAAGTATGCTGCCGAGGGCGTAGATGTGCACGTATGTATCGTGACAGATGGCGCAGCAGGCTCTTACGACGAAGAATTCGTGCAGGGCTATGAGAGCATCGCGCAGCGGCGTGCCGAGGAGCTTGAGCGGGCCGCTGCGGTGCTCGGCGTGACCCTTCACATCCTGAATTACCGCGACAGCGGCATGGCAGGCTCTCCGGAAAACGAGCACCCCGCTAGCCTGGTGCAGGCGCCCTTGGAAGAGGTGGCTTGCTGCGTGATGGCACTGATCGATGAAATCCAGCCGCATGTCGTGCTTACACATGATCCGACTGGCGGCTACTTCCACCCCGACCACATCAAAGTCAACCAGGCCGTCGATCTGGCTTGGGAGTACCTACATGATGGATCCGCATGCCCGGAAGTGCCCGCGCCCCACTGGCAACCGGACCGTCTGTTCTGGTCCGCCCTGCCCCGCACCTGGATTCGCTGGTCAGTTCGACTCATGCGCCTCTTCCGTAAAGACCCGAGCAAGTATGGGCGCAACAAAGACATCGATCTGACAGATCTTGGTACCCCAGATGACCAAATCCACACTCAGATCGACGTCAGCGATTATCTGAGTGTGAAGCGTGAGGCCAGCCGCCAACACGTGAGTCAGGGAGGGAGTGGCGCGTTCCAGCGCTGGATGCCCTCCTTCATTCAACGCTGGTTCTTTGGTAGGGAAGCGTACACGCAAGCCTATCCGCCGGGGCCGCTTGTCGAGGATGACTTCTTCGAGGGTCTCCGATGATCCTCATATCTGGCTTCTACGAAGATCGACGCGGGGCTGCTACCCTTCACGGAGTGTGGTACAATCCCTGCTAGAGATCGGTAGCAAATAGAAGGAAGAAGGAATCCTCGATGAGTAAAGACGCCTGGCCAAAGCCACTTCAGGAAATCGCCGAGATGTTCAAGACGGCACCTCGGCAGGACCGCCTGCACTACCTGCTCGAGTTCGCTGAGAGCCTACCGGAGCTGCCACCCGAATTGGAAGAGGCACGCGACCAGATGGAACAGGTACATGAGTGCCAAAGCCCGGTCTTCCTCCATACCACGATGGAGGATGGCAAGGTCTACTACCACATCGATGTGCCACGCGAGGCACCAACGGTACGCGGCTTTGCCAGTATTCTATACGAGGGACTGAACGGTGCCACACTGGAGGAAATCGAAGCAACACCCAAAGACCTCTATGACGAGCTTGGCTTGGACGACGTCCTTTCACCGCAGCGGCTGCGTGGTCTCACAGCCCTTCTTATCTACATGAAGCGCAGCGCGCGGCGGCTGGCAAAAGCGGCCTAGCACGCCCACCATGAAATTATGAAATAAAAAAGAGGCCGCCTTCATGGCGACCCCTCACGTCCGGGATTTGGCCGGCTGGCAAGCACTATTCTACAAACTCCACCAAAGAATCCTCTACAACTTCTTCCGGTCCAGGATACCCGTACTCCAGATTCTGCTCGAGCCACTCCTTGAATGCCCTAGCCTCTGAACCCTCCAGAACCAGCACGTGGCGGTGGTCCGGGTGGGTATCCCTTACTCCCGAGAAGAACAACCGTACATTTCCATTCCTCTGAAAGTCCATGTTGGCAACGTAATCTAAGTTAATCACCTGATTGCCAATTCGAACAAGTCTCATCCACTTCCCTTTTCTAGCGTCTCGTGTATCGATCTTAAAGTGTAGTGACCGAAGTCCCAGGGACAAACAAGGCGAGAGAGCTCAACACTCAGCACTTCTACCCATCAGTGCGACACAGGTAACACAGGCGCATGATGTGCAGCTCGTCGTACGGAATAGACTCATCGAGGGCCTCGTAGATGGCACGTAACCGCTCATGTCCCAACTCACCGATGGTTGCCAATACACGTTCCTGATCCTCGATCGAGAGTGCAGATGCCGCCCGCACACGTTCTGCCTCGACCTCATAGCCCAACTGTCTGTAACGGTAGAGGTGCGTCACAATTGTCTGTTGCTTCACTCCGTATAGCGCCTGAAGCTGCTCAATCGTACGCCCGGCCGCAAACAGTTCGCCAACCTCCTCAAAACGGCGTTCACCACTGGCAGCAGGCAAAGGCGTAGAAGGTGGCCTAACGCGCTCCTGGATGCCATGTTCCTCACAGTAGAGACGAATGAGGGACAGAAAAGCATCAGCATATTTCTCCAACTTGGCCTGTCCCACCCCATGGATAGTCAGGAGACGCTCAATCGTCTGCGGGTAATAGGTCGCCATCTCGGCAAGCGACCGATCGGAGAACACCACGTAAGCGGGGACATTCGCCTTGTCAGCCAATCGTTTCCGCAGCGCGCGTAGTTCGACAAACAACCCGTGGTCATAGGCCGGCTTGACTCCAGCACCTATCTGCTCATGCCACCTGCCCAGCGTTGCGTACACCTTCTCCCCTTTGAACACCTTGTAGGCCCTGGGGGTCAGGCTAAGACCACCAAATTGCATATCTTGTTTGACCAGATCCTGCTCGATAAACCGCTGGGCTAATTGTTTCCACTCTTTGGTGGAATATTCCATCCCGATGCCATAGGTCGAGAGCCGATCGTGCTTGCGGGAGAGCACAGATCTTGCCCGCGAGCCGCGCAGGACCTTGACGATGTGGGAGACGCCAAAGATTTCGCCCGTGCGCTTGACACATGAGAGGAACTTGAGGGCCGGGATGGTGACGTCGCGCTCCTCCCGCTCCTCCCCTTCCGACAGGCAATTGTCGCATAGGCTGCAAGAGTCGAACGCGGCCTGCTCGCCAAAATAGGCGAGCAGCGGCATTCGGCGGCACATCGTCGTGTGCGCGTAGCGAACGAGTGCCTGCAGGCGCGCTTCCTTGCCTGGTCGCACCGAGCTTGGCGCTTTTTCAATCAGGTGGCGAGTCTTGTATACGTCGCTATGGCTGAAGAGAAGCAGGCAATCGGCCTGAAGACCGTCCCGCCCCGCCCGGCCGATCTGCTGGTAATAGCTCTCGATGTTCTTGGGGAGGTTGTAGTGCAGCACGAATCGCACATTCGATTTATTGATACCCAGTCCAAAGGCGACGGTAGCGACCATAATCGGCACCTCATCGCGGATGAAGCGCGCCTGATGATGGCGGCGCGCGTCGTCTTTTAATCCCGCGTGATAAGGTAAAGCAGTGTATCCATGCGCTAGTAGCTGCTCCGTAAGGATGTCCACTCGGCGCCGCGTACCGCAATAGATAATACCTGATTGATCACGATGGGCCTCCAGAAAGGCCAGGGTTTGCGCCAGACCCTCCGTGCGCGGCTGCACCGCCAGGTAAAGATTGTCGCGATTGAAGCTCGCGATGAATTCGTTGGCCTCGTCGAAGCCAAGGATCATCTTGATGTCGGCCTGCACGCGGGGCGTGGCTGTGGCAGTCAGGGCGACGCAGACGGCATGCGGAAAACGATCCCGCACGGGGAGGAGCTGCCGGTAAGAGGGGCGAAAATCGTGCCCCCATGACGAAATACAATGCGCCTCATCAATCGTTAGACAGTCGACGTTGCATTGATCCAACATGACCAGCGTTTCCGGACGCTGCAGCGTCTCCGGTGCGATATAGAGGAGTTTGATCTCACCCTCCTTGACGCGCCTGGCCACCGTCACATAGCTGTGATAGTTGAGGGTGCTGTTGAGAAAGACGGCTGGAATATCCAGTTCGCGCAACTGCGCTACTTGGTCCTGCATCAGTGCGATGAGTGGCGACACGACCACCGTCAGGCCATCAAACAGAAGAGCGGGTAACTGATAACAGAGCGATTTCCCGCTGCCGGTTGGCATGATCGCCAGCGTATCCCGACGCTGCAAGATATTCGCGATGATATCGGCCTGCAAGGGCAGGAATGTATCGTAGCCGAAAACACGTTTGAGCAGACGGCGCGCCTGCTCCATATCCGGCTTTTTCGTTTGAACAGGGAGAGAGCGGGCGGCCGAAGGGGAAGAAGCAAGGGCAATCGGTACGTTGGCTGAGAAGGAGTCGGCTGATGAGAGGAACCAGCCAGACAACTGCACATAACAACGGTGCTCGGCGCTCACGCTATCGCGAGGCCGCCACCGGTGCGCTAGGGACACGCGCAAGAGTACCCCGGCTGGGATGACATCCACCGGCTCCTGGAAGCCAACGAAGGTAAGCGTCCGGCCGCCATCCGGTGTAGGGTAGCGATAGCGGATGCGCTTGGCACTATCGTCGCGCAGCAACGGCTGGTCGGGACGCCAGAACATCGTGCTGTAGGGTGGGATGCCGGTGCGTTCGGTGATATAGAGTCCCCCTGTCCGGGTGGCCTGTGTCAGGCCCTCGTACAGGACTTCAGGGCCACCTTCTCTAGGCGGCATGTGGCGCTCGATGAAGGGGACCGGATCGCTCGCGGGAGACAACTTACGCTTCGCATGGACGACAACGTTCTCCACGTGAGGTGGAATGACGCGTTCGGCTGGCGTAGCGTCCACGTCCCACACCTCGCCCACCTCATACTCGATCCCGGCAAGCTCATTGAGGTCGGCATCAGCCGCGACCAGCCGTACACTCCGTCCGTCAAAGGTAATGCCCCCAATACAGGCGCCCTTCCCGGTCCTCGTTTTGGCTACGATCAAGACCTTCATCCGAAGCAGCCCCCCGGTCACGAGCATCCACCTCACTCAGGCACAAGATGCTCTACTGTGACGTCTAACGCTTCCGCCAGGTATTCTGCTACCAATGACCGGTGGCAAGCCTCTGGCTCCCGCTCAACGCAGAAGAGCGCCACCACCTCAACTTCCGGCCCGAGATCGGCTAGGAACTGGGTGCTGTCGAACTGGTCGAGATGCTCCCGCCTGTACCCCTCGATAAACAGGGGGCCAAGCGTCCTGCGCTGCCGTTTGGCCGTCTTGCTGGCTTCGTCAGCCGCCTGTTGCCGCTCTCGCAAGGATCTGCTGGGCGCTAGATCCTTGCGGTGGACATAGCGAATCCCCAGTTCTGCTAGCCTGGCCTGCAGGCGCTTGCTGTTCGCAAATGCATAGGTCGCTCCGCGGACAGCGCGCCGTTGCCGAATATCGCAGAAGGTGTCAACGCCCGCATCCTGTAGGACCTGAAAGAAAGCCGCCTCGTCAAAGCCATAGACGCCTAGGGTAACAAACCTAGACATCGTCTGCGCTCTCCTCAGTACTATACCGCTTGCTCGACGTGAAGGTATGCCGGCCAAATAGGCTGAGCTGTCCCCCGGTAAGGATGTTGATGACCTCGGTCTGACTCTTCAATTCGCCCTTCTCATCTATATGTCGCACCGGAATCTCTAGTTCAGTTAACGTTTCGCCGATGAGTTTGCTGCGGTGACAATGTTCCGGTTTGCCCTCACTGCACATCAGAACGATGCACTGTTGCTGCTTGAAGGCGTTCCTGATTCGCTCGATCCCCTCCTGGTAGAAATCCTTCCGTTTGACCTTCTCATAATCCACCTTTTCACCACTGTAGCATTCCGGGTCTGTTGGACGCCCGCCTAGCGTGCGCCCCATGAACACGTAACGAATGCCGTGACGACGCAGCGCATCCTCCAGTGTCCTTTTAGAAAACTCCGGCTTGTAGCGGGAGTAGGGGGCAGAGCGGATGTCTATCAGATACCCAACGTCGTACGCTCTTAGTACCTCAATGAAAGCGTCAAGAGAGCGCTCGCCGTACCCAACGGTGTATATTGGAATCGGTTGATCGCTGTCATCGGGAGATAATCGTTGTCTGTCCAAGCGCCCGCGCTCCTAACCTGATACCTACGCGGCTTTACCCAATAAACGGCCTGCCCACGATTTTTCGTTCATGTAGAACAGCTTTTTACGCCCGCAGTCGTACCAGGCGCTCGGCTGCCGCCTCTAATGTCTCCCACCGCTTGCAGAAGCAGAAGCGTACGAGCTTCTCGCCATACTCGGGGTGCAGGTAGAAGGTACCGGGCGGGATGGCAGCCACGCCGATCTCTCGAACGAGAAAGCGGCTGAACTCGAGCGCGTTGTCGTGGGGGAAGTTGTCGATCCTGGCGAGGATGAAGTAACTGCCCTCCGGCTCGGTCGGCTCGAGTCCTGTCTCTTCCAGCACATCCATCAGAAAATCGCGCCGCGCCTGATACTCGGCCGCGAGGTCACGGAAATATTCATCGGGTAGGCGAAGGGCAGCCGCGATGGCATACTGCATCGGGGTGGTACTGGCGAAGACAGTGAACTGGTGGATACGACGGATCGCATCCTGGAGGTGGGCCGGTCCGATAGCCCAACCGATCTTCCAGCCTGTGAATGAGAAGCTTTTCCCACCGCTAGAGAGAGTAAGGGTACGATCCCACATGCCAGGGAAGGTTGCAAGCCGCCGATGTGTCGCGCCCTCGTAGACGATGTGCTCGTACACTTCGTCGGTGATGGCCAGCACATCATGCTCCTGACATAGTTCCGCAATCAGGGAGAGTTCTTCCTGTGAGAAGACGGTACCAGTAGGGTTGTGAGGCGTGTTGACGAAGATAGCCTTGGTACGTGGGCCGAAGGCCGCCCGTAGCTCGTCCGGGTCAGGGCGGAACGCCGGTGCCCGAAGCGTAATCGCTACTGGCGTGCCCCCCGCCATACGGATATTCGGAACGTAGGTATCGAAAAAGGGCTCGAAGACGATCACCTCGTCCGCTGGCTCGATGAACGCGAAGGCCGCGCACCAGATGCCTTCCGATGCACCACTCGTCACGGTAATGTCGCTCGCCGGATCCACCTGCTGCTGATAGAAGCGCGCCGCATGCTCCGCGATGGCCGCGCGCAGCTCCGGTTCCCCGCTCGAGACAGCATACTGGTTGTGGGTAGCGTCGATGGCGACCTTCGCCACCTCCTTGATCGTTTCAGGCCCATCAAAATCCGGAAACCCCTGGCCTAGGTTGACCGCATTCAGCTCCTGTGCCAGCGCACTCATCTCCGCAAACACCGAGGGCGCATACCCCCTCACACGCTCCGCCATCCACTCGTGCGCCATCGTTCGCTCCCTTCTCTAATCTCTAGTCGCCAGACAACAACGCGCGCATCCCACTCACCAGCAACGCGCCGACGACGAGCAGGATGAGCAGCGCCACGCCGACCACGATGGTAGTGTACAGGCGACTGTACTCACGCTCAAACTGACCGTCTTCCACCTTGAGCACCTCTCTGCCCAAGAACAAGCAGAGAAGAGGTGTTATCAAGGAACGCGGGTTGCGCAGCTCGCTTCGGGATGGTTCATTTCTCCTCATCACAATCTCCTTTGTCCATCTCTGCTACGCTACCGATTCCAACTGGCCTCCCGCCCTGTCATAACAGTCAGCAAGCCGTAGGCAAGGAAGCCGACCGCGAGACCAACAATCGGGCCGGTGGCGACGAGTACGCCATGGCCCCACGACCACCATCCAAGTCGCTCTGCCCAAAGGTCCATTCGCCAAAGCGCGATCACACCCAGGATGAAGGCTATGCGGCCACTCCGCGATACCCCGCGCCACCAACGCGACAGGGACGCGCCAACGCCACTCCCCGCCGGATCGCTGGTGAGCGCGAGTCGGACTAGAAAGAGGCCCCCAATCGCCGCGTAGCAGCGCGAGCAGACCGCCGTCACATGGCCCGCAACATGCACGGCATGCTGATCCTGGGGACATATCCAGAGTCCCATCGGGTAGATGATCCAGCGTGCGACCCGCTCGAGAAGCCAGATATTTGACGCCTCAAAGAGCGGTGCCAACACGGGACCGATGATAATCAATATCAGCAGCACATCCAACGCCCGCCACAACCGAGAGTAGGCGCCATGCCGCGATGGCGCCCCATCTGACCAGTCACCTCTAGCGCCCATCCTCCTTCTATCCTTCCTTTCTATAAATCCCTGTTCTATACCCATACCGCCGGCCCTTCCACCGCGTCTCGCCGCCAATAAACGCATCATACACGGCAAGGAGTTGCGCCCAGAGTAACATTGTCATCCCTACCGGATGCGCTAGGACGGCGAGCTTCGGTGTCCTGGTATGCCAAGCAAGTGCCATGCGAAGAAGTATGATTGATCCAGAAAGGGGACGGGCCAGGCGTGAAAATGGCAAGCCAACAAAGGGCAGCCAGTAAGCAACAACGTTGAAAAGCAACATGAAGCCGCTGATGGTAGCCCCAAAGCGGAACCCCCCGGCAAAGCTACGTCGGAAGCCCGCAAGAACCTCCCCTAGGTTTCGGTACATCCGGCACCGCACCAACGTCGCCCCATTCGCTAGCCGCACGCGCCCTCGTTCGACCTTCACTCGTTGCGCGAGGATCACATCCTCGGCAAGCCCCAAGGGATAGGCGCTGTGTCCACCGAAGGAATCGTAGACCTCTCGACGGAAGAACATGAACTGGCCGTTGGCGGCGGCGAAGGCAGGTATGGGCAACCATTCCACTGCAGCAAGCGGCAGGTAGCCCAAAATCTGCAGCGCTAGTAGGGGCACCACCAGGCGCTCCCCCCAACTTTCGACCTGCTGCTCCGGCATCAGTGATAGCAGCGCCAATCGATCCCGCTCCGCCTCCGCCACGACACGACGCAGCACGTCTGGCGCGTGGACAGTGTCGGCATCTGTGAAGAGCAGGTATCGGCTTCGTGAATCGGCAAGCCCCGCAAGCTGGTGGCACGCCCAGTTTTTGCCACCCCAGTCGGGGGGCAGGGTGGAACCTCGCCGAATCGTGAATCGTGAATGGGGATGCTCCCTTGCGATTCGTTGCAACATCTCGCTAGTGCGGTCCTCTGAGTGATCGTCGAGCACCACCACCTCAAAGGTCGGATAATCTTGCGCGAGGAGGGAGCGGAGGCAGGCCTCGATGTTGCGCTCCTCGTTGCGGGCGGGCACGAGAACGGAGATGAATGGAGGGTCACCCGGAAGCACACCATCTGGGCGGCGGAAGCAAAGGAGATTGAGGAGGAGGGTCCCGCCGGAGAGGGCAAGAGCTGCAGCAGAGAAGGTCTCTACGACTCTCCTCATATCAGGCCATCCCGCAGATCACGCTCGATTAGCTCCGCCACAAGCCGTCCACTGATCATCACGATCGGCACGCCACCGCCGGGCTGCGTAGAGCCGCCCACGAGATACAAGGCACGCACGTCTTCAGAACGGTTGGGAGGGCGGAGGAAAGCGCTCTGTTGGGTGATGGCACTCAACCCGAAGATGGAGCCACGGTTGCCATTGAAGACGCTCTCGAAGTCCTTCGGCGTGAAGCACGCGCTCCAACGAATGTGCTGGCGGATATCCGCCAGCCCTGCCTCCTGCTCCAGGCGGTCGAGCATCCGCTCCACGAGCCACCCCTGCTCTCGCTCCCAATCGGGGCTGTTTTCGCTCAGTGCGGGAGCGAGCGTTAACAGGTAAAGTGCCTCGCAGCCCGGCGGCGCGAGTCCGGGATCGGTCCGGGTAGGGGCGCAGATATACCAGGAGCCGTTGCGTGGCATCCGCTTCTCCTCGAAGATCTCAACCATTTCCTGATCGTAGTCGCCGCCGAAGTAGATGTTGTGATGGGCAAGCTCTGGGTACTCCCGTTCCACCGCAAGATAGATGATGAAGGCGCTGGAGGAGGGGTCGAAGCTTCGCAGCTTCATCTCGCTGTACTTCTTGCGAGCACTTGCAGGCACGAGGTCGCCATAGGTGTGGACGACATCGGCGTTAGAGATCACCACATCGGCCGGAAGAAAGCTGCCGCTCTCCAGCTCGACGCCTGTTGCCCGGCCCTGGTCGACGCGGATCTGTGCCACGGGCGTACCGCATCTCAGCTCCACCCCCAGCTCCTCCGCCACACGCACTGCCCCCTCCACGATGGTGTAGAGCCCCCCCCTTGGAAACCATACCCCCTGTTGCTGTTCAAGATAGGGAATAACGGTGTAGGTTGCGGGAGTCTGGCGTGGGGACGCACCGACGTAGATCGCCTGGAACATGAACAGTTGCTTGATACGCGGGTCGTCGAACATGCTATCTACACGACTGTACATCGAGCGAAGCGCGTCCACCTTCAGGCCAGCGACGAAGACATCCGGCTGAAAGATGTCACGCCAGGAGAGGAAAAGCCGATCGAAGAGCGTATCGTCAATCGCCTCCCAGATACGCTCGGTGCGTCGCATGAAGTGCTGATAATTCGCCACGTCGGAGGGGGAGATGCGAGCTATCTCCTCCAACGTATCCCGCTCATCCGTATGCAGCTCAAAGATTGTGCCATCGCGAAAGTGCGCTCGGTAGATCGGCGTAAACTGATGCAGCTCGACGTACTCGGCGGGATCGCGCCCCACCCCACGAAAGAGCTGCTCGATCTCCTGGGGCATCGTTAGGATGGTAGGCCCGGTATCGAAGCGGAAGCCCTCTCGCTCCAACACGTTCACCTTGCCACCCACGCGCGCATTCTTCTCAACGATCGTGACCTGGTGCCCCGCATGGGCTAATCGCAACGCCGCCGACAGGCCACCCATGCCTGCACCGATGATGATCACCTTTCTGGAATCCTGGCGGCTGGAAGGAAAGATAGAGTGCACTAGACTCAGAACCTCATAAACCACTGTTCAATCGATATCAGATTATCACACGTCCCCCCGCCGCACCGTGACGAGTGTTACCCTCTCTAACAAACAAGGTGCTCGGCACTTATTCGGCGCCGGGCACCTCTTGATTAGCCTCCTCGCTCACGCAGACGGCTGCGGATGGTCATCTCGACCGTGCGGGGAGCGGATGGGACGTCGATGCCGTCGCGTGACAGGAAAGGAGCTGCCACGCCCGCGCACGCCCTTATAACGCGCAGACGACTCACCCTTTACCGTATCGAGTAGGGCGAAGGGGAGCACCTCGTCCATGCGATCGACAAAGCAGATCTCAATCTCACGCTGTACCTTCTTTGGAATGTCCACCAGATCCTTCCTGTTTTTCTTGGGTGCGAGGAAGGTCTTGATACCAGCACGATGCGCAGCCAGCGTCTTCTCCTTGAAGCCGCCGATCGGTAGCACCCGCCCTCGTAGTGTGATCTCGCCAGTCATCGCCACGTCGCGTCGTACGGGACGTCGCGAGAGCGCGCTGATCAACGCGGTCGCCATCGTGATGCCCGCACTCGGTCCATCCTTCGGGATAGCCCCCTCTGGCAGATGAATATGAATATCGATCCGGTCGAAGTCACGGATGGGGATACCCAGTGACTTCGCATTCGCGCGCGCATAAGAGAGGGCGGCCTGTGCAGATTCCTGAATCACCTCGCCAAGTTGTCCGGTAAGCAGCAAGTTGCCCCGTCCCTCCATGACGATAACCTCGATGGGTAGCAGATCGCCACCAGCCTCGGTCACAGAGACACCCATCGCGACGCCAACCTCGTCCTCCTCTTCTGCAACCCCGAAGCTATACTGCGGCGGCCCAAGCAATTTCTCTACACTAGCAGTAGAGACGAGCTTCGGCGCGGGTTCTCCCTCAGCAACCGTCCGCGCCGCCTTGCGGCAGATGTTGGCGATCTCCCGCTCCAGGTTACGCACGCCTGCCTCGCTTGTATACTCGCGGATCAGGCGCTGCAGGGCTGGCTCGGAAAAGGAGAGGTTGGTATCCTCCAACCCGTGCTTCTCTAGCTGGCGCGGGATGAGGAAGTTACGCGCGATCTCCAGCTTCTCCTCCTCAGTATAACCGGAAAATTCTATGATCTCCATCCGATCAAGGAGTGCCGGGGGAATCGTGTAGAGCACATTGGCGGTCGTGATGAACATCACCTGTGAGAGGTCGTAGGGCAGATCGAGATAGTGGTCGCTGAACTCGAAGTTTTGCTCCGGGTCCAACGCTTCCAAGAGTGCCGCCGAAGGATCGCCACGGAAATCGGCTCCAACCTTGTCGATCTCGTCAAGCATGAAGATCGGGTTGATGGTGCCCGCGTTGCGCACGCCTTGAATGATCCGTCCCGGCATCGCCCCAATGTAGGTGCGGCGGTGGCCGCGGATCTCTGCCTCGTCACGCATCCCGCCTAAGGAGACACGAACAAACTTGCGGCCGAGCGCCTCTGCAATCGAGCGTCCCAGGCTGGTCTTTCCCGTGCCTGGTGGCCCAACAAAGCACAGGATGGGCGAGCGCATCTTGTCCTGTGCCAGCTTGCGTACCGCAATGTGCTCCAGGATTCGATCCTTGATCTTGGGTAGGCCGTAATGGTTGCTCTCCAGTACTTTCTCGGCATGCGCCAGATCCATGTTGTCTTCCGATGCGAGTGCCCACGGCAGATCTAGGATGCAATCGAGGTAGGTACGGATAATGCCGATCTCTGGTGCTGCTGGAGACATTGCCTCCAGTCGCCGAAGCTCGCGTAGCGCCTTCGTCCGCACCTCATCCGGCATCCCCCGCAACTCGACCCGCTCGCGAAGCTCGTGCAGCTCCCCAAGCAGTGGGTCCTCCTCACCCAACTCGCTCTGAATGATGCGCATCTGCTCACGCAGGAAATACTCGCGCTGGCTCCTGTCCACCTCATCCTGTACTTGGCTCTGGATGCGATCCTCCAGCTCCAATAACTCTAGCTCCTGCGCCAGCATCACGGATACCCGCTGGAGTCGCTCCGTCGGGTCAAAGATCTCCAAAATCGCCTGCTGCGCTGAGATGTCGAACTCCATCATGGAGATAATGAGGTCCGCCATCCAACCCGGATCATCCGCGTTCATTGCCGCGATATATGCATCCTCCGGAAGGTTATGGCTCAGCTGCACGCACTTTTCAAAGAGTGCGAGCACCGCCCGCATCAATGCCTCGTCCGCCTGGGTCGGTATGAACTCTTCCGGAATTACCTGCGCGCGGGCGCGTAGGTGGTTCCCCCCGGAAATCCATTCCAACACCTTCAAGCGAGCCTGTCCCTGCCCGAGAATACTATTCGTCCCGTCCGGCATGCGTAGCAGCCGCCCGACCGTTACCTCGGTCCCCACCGTGTAAAGATCCTCAGGTTTCGGATCCGATAGTTCTGGGTCTAGCTGGGCCACCACCATGACTGGTTCGCCCGCATCCATCGCCGATTCGACGGCGCGAATGCTCCGCTCTCGTCCCACAAACAGGGGTGAGACCATATTGGGAAATACGACGGTATCGCGTACTGGCACCACTGACAGCACCACAATTTCCTCATCAGGGTCCAGAACATCCTCGTCATCAAACTCGTCGAACTCGAAAAACGGTTCGCTGCGAGTGTCGTCCATCTTTGCTCTCCATTCCTAATACAAAATACGCTTTCCGTATTTTTGTGGAAAGCGCAGAAGAGATTATATCATATCCAAGAAAACAGCGGAAAAGTGCAAGGTTTTTTTGCAACTGCGCCAACTTTTGGTTAAAAACTTGGTAGAGCTAGGCATCGGAGTTCTAGATGCCTCTGGCATAGAAGTTGCCTGATTCTTTTACCGAACATATGAGATTTCTCGTGGTACGTATTACGTAAACTATTGGTGTGGTCGCCATGCTCACCCACCTCACGTGTAATTCACGCACCACGCACCACCTGAAACGAGTTGAGATTCATGGCCTTGGCTCGATAGCTTGAATCTGGGGAAACAAAACTGTGGCTCGAACTGATAAAGCTGCGCGCCGTGCGGCCCGTTCGCTCATCCTGCAGATCCTCTATGAAGTCGATGTCGCACACCATAAGCTGGGTGTGGTTTTGACAGAGCACTTGGCTGAGGCTGGTTTCGACGAGGAGTTGGAACGCTTCGTACACACTATCACGCTTGGCACTTTAGAGAAAGAAGCCGAGTTGGATGCGTACATCCAGAAGGTCGCCCCCGAGTGGCCAGTCGACCAGATGGCGCCCGTCGACCGCAACATCCTGCGCATGGCGATCTACGAGTTACTTTACTACCCCGATACTCCCCTGCGCGTTGTGATTAACGAGGCTGTAGAACTCGCCCGCCAGTTCGGTAGCGAGAGCTCGCGCCGGTTCGTCAATGGCGCGCTTGGTACCTTCGCCAAAGAGCACCTAGAGCGGAAGTAGAAGCCAGAGGGCAGAGATGAAAAGCGGTGGGCGATGATGACCACCACGCGAATCCAGAGCGGTCTGTCACATGGACCGCTTTTTTTGTGTGAATCGCCTTCTGTGTCAATAATTCAATAAGCGGTCGCAAGTTGCCCGCAATCGCACGAAAGGCAGTACAGAATTGTGCGGGACGAAGCCGTCAGGCGACAACTTGGGCAAACCAACACACAACAAAACGGCGCAAGCCTCGAAAGTAGACGTCTATGGAAATCTTGAACGTTGGCCTGGGCGAAATGCTCATCATTTTCATCATCGCCTTGCTGGTCTTCGGTCCAGAGCGGTTGCCGGAGATCGCGCGGCAGGCGGCGCGGATCCTCGCTCAGATTCGTGGTGCAACGGATGAGATTCAGCGGGCCTTCATGAGCGAGACCAGCTACTTCAAGGAAACGTTCGAGGAAACGAGGAGGGAAATTGAAGCAACGGCAAAACCGATCACCGAGGTAAAGAAGGAGATCGAAGCCACGGCTACCCCTCTCAAAGAATCAAAACAGGAGCTAGCTGCCAACCTTGAGGCGGTAAAGCAACCCTTCAAGTCGGTCTCTCGTTCCTCTTTGGATGAGGACGGCTCGGTGGCACAGGAGAAGATAGCCGATAAGGGGGCACCTCGGGAGCCCGTGGCGTACAAGCCTGTTTCTCGCAGTGAGGGGCCCAATGACGATGCGTGATGAGGTCTACGAAGGCGAGGCGATGCCACTCGTCGAGCATCTAAGGGAGTTTCGGGATCGCCTCATCAAGGCTTTGATCGGGCTGATTATTGGAATGGCGATCTCCATGCCATTCGCGGAGCAGGTACTCAAAGTATTGGTGAGACCGCTGAATTACACGCCTATCGCTCTATCGCCAACTGACACTATCGTACAGTACATTCGAGTATCCTTTATTGGCGGCGTTGCCTTGGCAATGCCGATCATCCTCTATCAGGTTATCGCCTTCCTGCTTCCCGCACTCACCCAACGTGAGAAACGCTATCTGTTCGTCTTTCTACCGGCAGGCACCATCCTCTTCGTAGTAGGCCTTCTCTTTGGTGCATTCGTTGCGGTGCCCCTATCGATCTTCTTCCTACAGAATTTCGGCGAAGAATTCGCGGTCAACCAATGGCATCTGGAGCGCTACATCTCGTTCGTCACGACCCTGCTTCTCGCGCTCGGCCTGGGATTCCAGACCCCCCTAGTTATCTTCTTTATCGCCAAGCTCGGTATCGTCAACTACGCCACGCTGACGAAAAACATCCGCTGGGCCTTCCTCATCACCGCTATCCTTGCCGCCGTCCTCACCCCCACCCCCGATCCCTGGAACATGCTGGTAGTGATGGCCCCACTCTTCCTGCTCTACCTCCTCGGCGTCCTCCTCGCCCGGTGGGCCTAACGCACTTTAGGGAATGGGAGATCGGAGACTGGAGACTGGAGACTGGGGACTGGAGATGAGGGACCAGACAGAGGGGAAAGGGGAAAGGGGAGAAGGGAAAGGGGAAACCTGTTCAATGACGTTCCAATCTCCATTTTCCCTTTTCCAATCTCCAATCTCTAATCTCCAGTCTCCAGTCCTAAACTAGCGGAATTCTCGCTCTCAGGTTAGGATGAGCGGCGACCGAGGGACCGTACAAAACCAAGGAATTGCAGGAAGAGCGAATGGCAGAGATCGCCCAGGGACACAACGGAGAGTACGACGTTGGCGTGATGAAAGTCCTTGTCGAGGGGGAGGAAAACGAAGAGTTTCACACCATCGTGGATGAAGCGGTCGAGATGGTAGAGGAGCATCTTTCGGAAGTCCCTGGTCTGAACCTGCACGTCTTCGAATTCATCGGTCCTCACCTGTCAGCGGTCGAGGGCACCTATTCCCCTCTTGATTTCCTACAGATCGGACTGACCGAAAAATTGGAGCGACACGTTCAATTCCTCCTCATCATCACGGAGGTTGACCTGTCACCGACTGTTCATTCCTATGTCCTTGCCCTACCCAGTCGTCTGACGAACGTTGGCATTCTTTCGAGCAAGCGACTCCACCCAGAGTTCTGGGGCAAGCAGGGAGACATCAGTGTGACGGCGCAGCGGCTCTCTTCTTTGATGCTCCATACCATCGGACACCTTCTGAATCTCCCCCACGATCCGGATCCAGCGAACATCATGTACGACTTCGGCGCAGTGGAAGAGTTGGAGCAGATGACAACCGTCACCGCCAAGCAGGTAGCGGAGATGAAACGCAACCTGCCTGACGAGGCACGGGAAGAGATCGGACATGATAACTCTTGGCAGTTCACGCTTCGGCAGGTTGCGGAGAACTGGAGGAATATATGGCGCGCGGTGATGCGTGCCAACCCCTTTCGCCTAGCCCTACAGCTGCCAACCATGATTACGGCTGCCTTCTCCCTCATCATAGTCCTCTTCTTCACGGCGGAGATTTGGGATGTGGCGAGCACACTTTCATTCATTGCCCTTGCTATCCTGTCGGTGGTCGGCGTTCTGGGTGCGACTCTGGTCCTGTATCGTGCCTTCAATATCAGTCCAGGCCGTGGCCGTACTAAGGGAATTGCTGAGTCGACGGTGGTCGCGGCCTCTGCGACAGCCCTTACCCTACTGCTCACGATGCTCCTCCTCTACATTGTCTTTTTCCTCCTCGGTTTCGCTAGTGGCGCGATTTTCTTTCCTGAAGAATTGAAGGAGACGTGGCAGACAGCGGCGGGTGACGTCGGTACGACCAGACAACACGTGAAGCTCGGCATATTCTTGGCCGCAATGGGTGTGCTAGTCGGCTCGCTCGGTGCAGGCGCGGACAGAAAAGCCGTGATCCGCCGTGTGCTCTTTCTCGATGAGGAAACGTAGCGTCGCTTGCCACATTTGGGCTCTCCTCTTGTCTATGATAACTACAGGCACTGCTACTTGGACCTCAAGCGCGAGCTTCTGGCCGCCTTCTCTGCCGGCCGGTCGCAGACCCATCAAGCATCTTCATCCTGTACCTACTCGCGCTGGCGTAGTAGCCCAGCGCGATTGCTCCTACAGCTTCTCCCCCTCATCCTTCCTGGCACCTGAAGAAAATCGCGCCTCCCGCTTCTCTCGAAGCGCCTCTACCCCTGCCATCATGTCCTCTGAAAAGAACCCCAACATCTCTAACGCAAGCGAGTGGTCAAAGATAGGGCCGGCCTGAAGCAGCCACTGGTTGAGGGCGCGCTTGGTGAATCGGATGGCGTGGCGAGGGCCGGTTGCAAGGGTAGTCGCCACCTCCATAGCCCTGTCACGCAGCTCGTCATCCGGAACGCAGAGGCTGACCAGCCCGATCCGCTCTGCCTCCCGCCCGCTCACAAATCCACTCGTCATCAAGTAATACTTCGACTTCGCCATTCCACAGAGTAGGGGCCAGATAATGGCCGCATGATCCCCCGCCGCAACCCCCATCCGCACGTGCCCGTCACTCAGCGTCGCATTCTCCGCCGCAATGGAGATATCTGCCAGTAAGGCAACCACGAGTCCCGCCCCCACCGCGGGCCCGTTAATGGCCGAGATGATCGGCTTCTGACAATGCAGGATGTTGTAAACCAACTCCCGCGCCTCATCCAGGATGCGCACGACCTCCTCATAATCCCGGTGCGCATCCTCCACCAGCTTCAAATCCCCGCCCGCTGAGAAAGCGCGACCTGCTCCAGTGACGACGACAACATCAACCGTCGGGTCGCGACCAATCGTGTGCCAAACCTTCACCAACTCCGTGTGCAGGCGCCGGTTCGCCGCATTCAACACCTCGGGCCGGTTCAAGGTCATCCACAAAATACCTGGCTCCCGCCGCTCGAACACAACATGTTGAAAATCCGAATACTCCATCACACCTCCTACGGCAGTGATCAGTGATTAGTGATTAGTGATCAGTGATCACTATCATACTGCGATAGTCTCACGGTCCAAGTCTCTCTCCCCTTGCCCTGTGGCATGTTGCTTGCTTACTAAAGGCTAGACTTTATCCGCGTGTTGGGGGACACGCACTTCAAACGGTGGCTTGACTCTTGGGGGAGGTCGAGCCGCCGTTTTTGATGACCATCGCCTGCGCGTACGCCGGCTGTGTAACAGGGTGAACCACCCGCAAGGGACCACCAATCACTGTGCTTGTGGGCACCGGAATTGCATGAAACCATCGATAGAAGTTACCATCTAACCATGGATCTACCAGGTGTCCGCTACGCGGGGGTCGAACACGTCATACCAAAGCTAGCCGAGGGCGCGGTGTCGTACGTCGTGCGCGAACCGCAAATGAGGTGGGTGAGTAAGGAAACCGACAAGGCAACACATGATATGATGGACGATCTACCACTGAAGAAAGTCGAGCGACGCGGCGATACCCAGATTATCGAGAATGAGGCCGAAGAGTGGTTTGCGCGATTCGCTCGTTTCGGTTATATGGCAAAGGGGGTCGTCTACTTAATCACAGGTGTGCTCGCAGCGCAAGCTGCTTTCACCCTCCAGACAGCCCCTGCTACGACCAATACCATATACGCCATTCTGACCCAGCCTTTTGGCATGGCCATGCTGACCCTCATCGTGTTCGGCTTGAGCGGGTACGTGCTCTGGCGCTTTGTCATGGCGCTCGCTGACCCAGAAGGCAAGGGCAGCGGACCGACGGGCCTTGCCAATCGTGCTGCCTATATCGGAAGCGGAATTGCTTATGCCACAGTCGTGTACACCGCACTCGATATCATGTTGAGTGGGAGAAGCGCCAATGGCGGGCCACCCGATGACTGGACGGCATGGCTGCTCACGCAGCCGTTCGGTGACTGGATTCTTGGTATTGCCGGCACAATCATGCTCGGGGTAGCCGTCGAGGAGATCCATCGTGGCTATACGGCTTCCTTCCGCGATTACTGTGACTTAGATGCACTGGGCAGAGTGTTAGGGAGTTGGGCACTGCGCGCTGGTCGGTATGGCTTGATCGCGAGGGGTCTGATCTACGGACTCGTCGGCACGTTGCTCCTCCAGGCCTCCCTGGAGTACGACCCCACGGATGTGGAGGGTGTAGGTAGTGCGCTCCGATGGGTAGAGCAGCAAAGCTTCGGCCCCCTGATCTTACTGGTTCTCTCTGTCGGGCTTATTGCCTATGGCCTCTTCGCTCTGGCAGAGGGACGCTGCCGAAAGATCGGCACGACCTAACTTTCTCGATGGTTTTTGACGAACAAGTTTGAGGACGGGAAGTAGCTGCCACAGTTCTTATAGCTCCTATAGCTCCGCCACGAACTTAGAGCTTCCAGCATTGCCGCTCTTGAAGAAAGGACATCATGAGTGAACGCGTAGGATTCATTGGACTAGGCATCATGGGCCGTGGCATGGCCCTTAACCTGATGGAAACAGGTTTTGACCTTTGTGTCTGGAATCGGACAGCTAGCCGGATGGAGCCCTTCCGGGAAGCAGGGGCACGCACCGCGAGCAGCCCGGCAGAGCTGGCAGCGCAATCCGATATCATCATCACCTGCGTCAGCGATACGCCCGACGTGGAAGAGGTGATACTGGGAGAGCAGGGTGTGATTCACGGCGCAGAGCCAGGCTCCCTCGTCATTGACATGAGCACCATCAGCCCTCACGCAACCCAGCGGATGGCAGAGGCGCTCGCCGAAAAAGGCGTGCAGATGCTTGACGCGCCGATCAGTGGTGGCAGCGAGGGTGCAGCAAATGGCACCCTGAGTATCATGGTCGGCGGTGAGGCAGAGCAGGTGGAGCGCGCCATGCCCTACTTAGAGGCGATGGGCAAGGCGCTCACCCACGTCGGGGGCCACGGCGCGGGCCAGACTGTAAAGCTGGTCAATCAGATCCTCGTCGTCGGCCATGCGCTCGCCATGAGCGAGGCCCTGCTCTTCGCTGAGGCAGGCAATCTCGATCTCCAGAAAACCCTCGACGCGGTGACGCAGGGCGCAGCCGGGAGTTGGATGTTAAGCAACCGGGGACCCCAGATCATCGAGCGCGACTGGCAGCCTGGCTTCACCATCGATCTCCAGCAAAAAGATGTCCGCCTCATCCTGGACGCCGCCGACCAGATGGGCGTGCCCCTCTTCGCAACCCCCCTCAGCTTCAACTTCTACCGCACGCTCCAAACACAAGGCCTTGGCGGCGAGGGCAATCACGCCCTCATCAAAGCTCTCGAGCGCCTCTCCGGCATCACAGTAGGCAGCGACCAGGCATGAGTCTACACCAACTCCCCCGCCTCCCCTTCGCCCACCTCCCTACCCCACTTGAGGAGATGCCCCGCTTGAGCGAGGCACTCGGTGGACCACAACTGTGGATCAAGCGAGACGATCAGACCGGTCTGGCGATGGGAGGCAACAAGACCCGCAAGTTGGAGTTCCTTATTGCGGATGCGCTGGAGCAGGGAGCCACCGTCGTGGTTACGGGCGGCGCGCTGCAGAGCAATCATTGCCGGCAGACCGCGGCGGCCGCTGGCCGTGCCGGGCTAGGCTGCGCCTTGGTACTCGGCGGAGAGGCGCCCGCGACACCTAATGGGAATCTGTTCCTGGATCAACTCCTCGGCGCCCAGATCCACTGGAGTGGCCCAGAGCGGCGTGGCGAGCGCCTGCAGGGGATCTTCCGAGCCTTGCAAGAAAAGGGGGAGCGCCCCTATCTCATTCCCTATGGCGGCTCCAACCCCATCGGCGCGACAGGCTACGTGCTGGCGATGCAGGAGCTCAAGGAGCAGCTTAACGAACGGGGGCTGGAAATGGATCGTATCGTGGTCGCCTCCAGCTCTGGGGGCACCCAGGCGGGCATGGTGGTCGGCGCCGCAGCCGCCGGGATTGACGCCGAGATCATCGGCATCGCCATCGACAAAGGCGAAGGTGCAGACCCTCATGCCGTCCAGCTCGCTCGTCTCGCTACCGAGACGGCGGAGCATATCGGGCTCGACCGCACCTTCACTCCCGACGATTTCTCTCTCGACGACAACTACCTCGGCGGTGGCTACGGCATCGTCGGCAAGCTCGAGCGCGAGGCGATCCATCTCGCCGCCCGCCATGAGGGCCTTCTCCTCGACCCCGTCTATACGGGCCGCGCGATGGGCGGCCTGGTCGACCTTATCCGTCAGGGGAGCATCCCCCCCGATGAAACCATCCTCTTCTGGCATACTGGCGGCACGCCTGCCCTCTTCGCCTACGTGGAAGAGCTGCAAGGTCGTGATTCAACTACTCCACCGACTCGATCGTAATCTCACCGCGCATTATCTTCTCTGATAGGTATCAGAAGGACTCGGCCTCACGCCTTGCATCCAACTTCTTGAGTGGTTCCGGACGGGCTAGCCAGCTTCGTGCGGCGTCCTCAATAACCTTCTCGAGTGGCAAGGACATTGGCCCTGCTCTTGCTGCCTCATTCGTGGTTGCACCTTGCATACTCAGCGCTGACAACGCATGACAGGATGGAATGTTTCGGCAGGCCAAGCACACGCACACTCTATGAAAGAAACGATCTCGACCCTTCCCCCCCTCATACAAGAATACCTCACAAATAGTGGATTTTGGGCAGGCCCTGCCGACTTCGATTTCTGGTATGCCGTGAGTCATGAAGAGCACTTCTGGCTCCACTTGCGTCGTGCGGGCATCCTTACCCTCGCGCTCTCTATCTTCTCGCTGGATGATGGGTTCATAGAGCTCGATCTCTACAATCTGTCCCGTGCGCCTATACATGGCCTGCGTGCTACCATTGCAAATACTCCACTCATGGAACTGGAGCGCTACGAGCCTTCACGCCCCCTCGTCGCGCTACGCCTCCGCAATGGGGCAAGCCGCTATTTCACATTGCCGCAGCACCCCACAACCCTGGCGGACGAGTGGCTGGCGGAAGCCCTCGCCCGCCTCCACACCGCCCTCAACGAGCGCTGGCACATGCTTCACACCACCTGGCACGCCGATCGCCACGAGTTGCTCTCCCTGTGGCCAGAATGGGCAGGCCCGAGACCGGACATCGTCTAGTAGGTGGTAGGCATTCTCACGAAGATATGATACTCTTCCCCCGATCGCACAGTCATCAATGAGGGAACGTATCGAGTGCTCCAGAAACTTGAACTTCACGGCTTTAAGACCTTTGCGAGCAAGACGCATTTTTGTTTTCCGGAGGGGATCACGGTGATCGTGGGCCCTAATGGCAGCGGCAAGTCGAATATTGCGGATAGCATCCGCTGGATACTCGGTGAGCAGCGCACCTCCATGCTGCGCGCTCGCAAGAGTGATGACCTGATCTTCAGTGGTACCGAGCGCCGGACGCGGATGGGGATGGCACAGGGTTTCATGTCCCTTGATAATAGCAGCGGCATCCTGCCGATCGACTTTTCGGAGGTAGTTGTCGGTCGGCGGGTCTTCCGTAGTGGAGAGAGCGAGTATCTGATCAATGGGACCCGCGTGCGCCTGCGAGATATCCAGGAACTGCTCGCCCACGCTAGCGTCGGCACCACCACGTACACGGTCATCGGGCAGGGGCTTGTGGATGCAGCGCTGGCACTCCGTGCCGAGGAGCGGCGACAACTCTTTGAAGATGCGGCCGGCTTGGGCGCGTACCAGGGCAAACGAAACGAGGCGCTCCGGCGCCTAACGCAGACGGGAGAACATCTGACGCGCGTGCGCGACATCCTGACCGAGATTGAGCCCCGACTGAAACGGCTCCGGCGGCAAGCGGAACGTGCGGAAGAGTCCATCGAGTTGAACGAGATGCTCCGCGGTCTGCTGCGCCAGTTGTATGGTTACCGTTGGGGGAAAGCTACCGAGGCCCTCTCCAGCAGCAGGGAGACATTGGTCGAAGGGCGCAGTCGGCTTCAGGAAGCGACATTGGAAGTGGTGAACGCCGAGAGGCGGTTGGAGCAGCTTCGCCAACGGCAGAACGAACTACGCGATACATTGACCGAACGACGACGTGAGCGTGGCCGCCTTCGTGCGGAGGCGGAGCGATTGCGGCGTGAGCATGCGGTCGCCATCGAGAGAGAGCGTGGCCTCCACCGACAACGTGAAGCGCTCCAACAGGAGATCGCAGCGCTGGAAGCAGAGCGGGAGACCCTGTATGCACAATTGGAAGAGATGGCGCAGGAGGGAGACACCCTCCACGGGGTACGCAACGCAGCACAGGCCAAGTTAGAACAGAGCAAGCAGGAGCTGGCCGAGGCAGAGAACGTGCGGGAGGAGATCCGCCGTTCTCTAGGGGAAGTGCGTCGGACGCTCGGAAAGCTGACCGCCCGGCAGGGTGAGCTGGCCCAGCAGCAAATAGCCCTTCGAGATCGGCGCGAGGAATTGACAAAAGAGCATTCTATGCACGAGCAGGCGCGCGTTGAGCTTGAAGAACGCCTGGTACGGCGGGCGGCGGACATTTGCGTGCTCGAGGAGGAGCTCGAGGCGATCCAGCGCCAGCGGGCAGAACTGATGGAGGAGCAGCAGTCCTTGCTGATAGCACAACAGGATGCTTCAGAGGCGCACCAGGAAGCCCATCAAGCCCTCCATGACGTGCAGCGGCGGCTGACGGCGTTAACCACCCGTCACGATCTGCTTGCACAGCTACGCGAGGAGGGTGCAGGCTACGAAGAAGGGGTGCGCGCCTTGCTCACCGAGCGAGCTCGTTTTGCTGATACACTGTTGGGGCCAGTTGCCGATCACCTGCGGGTCCCGGAAGCGCTCTCCTCGGCCGTCAGCGCGGCACTTTCCAGCCAGCTTCAAGGGATCGTACTAAGAGATTGTGCCGAGTCAGTACGCTCCTGGCTACATGAAGAGAAACGTGGGCGAGTGAGGTTGCTGCCCCTTCCTGCCCTACACGTTCCTCAATGCCCCAATATTCCGACGGGAGATAACATTCTCGGGCGTGGCGCGGACCTCGTACAGGCGGATGATCCGGCACTTTTGGAGTACCTGCTCGGTGAGTGGCTGGTAGTAAAAGACTGGTCTGCGGCGGAGGCATTGCGCGGCAGTGGCTGGAATCTTGTGACATTGGATGGTCAAGTGCACCACCACGATGGGACCCTCATCGTGGGGCGTGGTGAGGGCAAGGGTACCACGTTGCTTGCGCAGAGCCGTGAGTGGGTAGCGTTGCCAGAGCAGATTGCCTCGGTCGAGCAGGAACAGAGCGAGGCAGAGACGAACCTATACGAGGCGACAGGGGCTCTCGAAACGCTCGAGGCCCAGCTCGCCCGGCTAGAGCGAGCACGCCTGGAAAACGAGCGACAGAGGCAGACGGTGGAAGCCACCCGCCAGCGGGAGCAGCGCGACCTGGAAAAGCTCCAACAGGAGCAGGTGTGGCGGCAAGATTTGGTAAAGAAGATCGATGCCGAGATAGGCACCCTGACTGAGCGTGCGAGCTCCGTAGGGACGGCAATCGAAGCGCTTACAGTGGAACGTGGAACGACGGAAGCACACGTTGCAGAACTGGAGCAGCAGTTGGAAGCCACACACCCGGGCGCGCTGCGCGAGATGGTCGAGCGGGCACGTACCGAGGTGGCGGTGACCGACGAGCAGCTTGCCAGTTGGCGACGAAACCAGCAGGCATTGGAAGCATCGCTGGCTCGGCTCGTCCAACAGCAGGAAAGGAAGGCCCAGCAGGCGGCCCGCCTTGACACAGAGGTAGATACCCTTGCCGGGCGGATGGAGATCCTTCACGCGGAGGCGCTTCGGGCCGAGGAAGCGCTGCAACGCTCCCTTGACCAGACAGAGCCCCTCGAACAAGAGCAGGCGTGCAACGAGGAGACGCTCGCCGAATTGGAGACCCTGCACCATGGACTTCGCAAGCAGCGTCAGGAGCAGGAGGATCGGGTTCACACAGCACAGCTCGCAGTCCAGGCTGCTGAGGAGCGGCTCGACCACCTTCGTGAGCAGATCGAGATCGACCTGGGTGTGGTCGAGATCGATGAACTGATTACCTCTTTGCCCCGCGTCGGCACGCTGCCAGAGGGACTGGAGCACGATGTGCGGCGCCTACGCCGCCGTATCGGTTACCTAGGTCCCATCAATCCCGATGCGCCTGCCGAGTATGCGGAGATAGCGGAGCGCTACACTTTCCTCTCCGAACAGGCCGACGATCTGACCCGCGCCTCGCGCGACCTGCGCCAGATCGTTGCAGAGCTGGACCAGATCATGGAGGAACGCTTCCTCACCACCTTTGAAGCGATCGATGAAGCGTTCGGCTGCTACTTCACCCGCCTCTTCAACGGAGGTCAGGCGCGGCTGGAACTGATCGATCCAGAGAATATCAACGAGACCGGGATCGAGATCATGGCGCGGCCTCCCGGCAAGCGTGCACAGAGCATTGCCTTGCTCTCCGGTGGCGAGCGTGCGCTGACCGCAGCCGCACTCCTCTTCGCCATCCTCAAGGTCAGCCCCACACCCTTCTGCGTCTTTGATGAGGTCGATGCTATGCTGGACGAGGCCAACATCGGTCGCTTCCGCGAGGTTCTCGTCGAGTTATCCGATGAGACCCAATTCATCGTCATCACCCACAACCGCGGCACCATCGAAGCCGCCCACACCATCTACGGCATCGCCCAAAGCGACCCTGGCATCTCGGAGGTTATCTCCCTCCAGCTCGAAGAGGCGGTGCGAGCCGCGAAGCAATGAATATGGAAGATCGCACCTTTTACATCTTGAGCTACCTTGGATTCTGCCTCGCGGTCCTGATCCCGCTCGCCTGGTTCCTATACAAGGCAATGCGCTCGGGTTGAGTCCCAGAGCGCGAGGAGAAGCGCGCTAGCTTTGCAGTGGGTACCTCATCCAAGCGCATTGATTGCGTCGCGCACTTCTTCCCACGTGGCATGGCGGCGCGTAGCCTTCTTTGAGTAGATCAAATTGCCATCTACCTCGACCTCAAAGACGCCGCCTGACGAGGGTACCAACTTTACAGCCTCGATCTCATTGCCGAATTCATCGAGTAACTTCTCCGTCATACTGACGGCTCTAGGCGCGTAGTTTCAAACCAGACAGAACTCGATGGAAATATCCACGTTGCTCCCTCCTATCGCTCCAAGTCGAACCTTTCTGCTCCTAAGCAGCAAGATCGTTACCC
>JALZCF010000068.1 GCA_030863245.1 Chloroflexota bacterium | reverse complement strand
GTCCGCGCCAATGCGCGGACTGCCCTCTTCGTTTGAACGTTGTAGCATATACATGACAGATGGGACGTAAACATCAGCCAACACGCACCTGCGTCGCCTGTCGTCAAGCAGGAATAAAACGAGAGTTGGTACGCGTCGTACGGAGCCCGGAGGGCACCGTGGCGATTGACCCCTCTGGCAAGGCCAAAGGCCGAGGTGCCTACCTTTGTCGGAATGTAGCGTGCTGGGAGCAGGCCATCAAGCGCAATGCCTTGAGCCGTGCCCTCAAGACGCCCTTGGCTGAGGAGACGATCGAGCGCCTGCGTGAGTATGCGACCGAGCTCGAGCGCGACGTGTGAACGATGCAGATTGCCGGACTTGAGAGCAATGCTATGAGACCATAAGTCATACCGGGCCTCCGGTCGAGCGTAATAAAGTCCGGCAATCATTGCATCTTTTTGAGTGTCGCATCGCCATCGACTTGGCAATGTGACCTAGAACGTTGATTGCCGGCTTTGTTTATTAGGCCCTTGGAGGCAGGGCCGGCAGAAAGAAGAAAAGAGGAGATATGAGTAAGAGTATACAGCTTGACGCCCCCTTGACGGTGCGCGAGCTTTCGGAACGAATGGATACCAGCCCCATCTCGGTCATCAAAGCATTGATGGGCATGGGAGTGATGGCAAATATCAACCAGACCCTCGATCTGGACACTGCCATCCTGGTTGCGGAAGAGATGGGATACTCACTCGAGGAGCCAGAAACCGAGGAGCCAGAACCGGCAGCCGAGCCCGTCCGTGCCGGTCCCGATCGTCTCGCCCTCTACCGGGACGAACCGGAGGACAAGTTAAAGCCCCGACCACCTGTCGTGACGATCCTGGGTCACGTAGACCATGGCAAGACGACCCTGCTGGATCGGATTCGCCAGACACGTGTTGTCGAGACGGAAGCAGGTGGCATTACGCAGCACATCGGCGCTTATCAGGTCAAGAAGCAGGATCGCGACATCACCTTCATCGACACGCCGGGCCATGAGGCCTTCACCGCGATGCGTGCCCGTGGCGCGCAGGGCGCGGACATTGCTATACTGGTCGTGGCGGCAGATGATGGTATGATGCCGCAAACGTACGAGGCATTGGACCACGTTCGGGCAGCGGGTGCGCCAGTCCTCGTCGCGCTGAACAAGATCGACAGGGAAAATGCGAACGTCGATCTGGCCTACAGCCAGCTCTCCGATGTTGGGCTGATCCCAGAGGCATACGGCGGCGAGACGCCGGTCGTGCACACCTCCGCCTTGCGGGGCGATGGGATTGACGAACTGTTGGATTACATCTTGATCGTTAACGATCTGCATCAGGACGAGATCATCGCCAACCCGGACCGGCCCGCTCAAGGTGTGGTGATCGAGGGTGTGGTCGACCCGAGGCGGGGCTCGATGGCCACCTTACTCGTGCAGAACGGAACGTTGCGGCAGGGTGATAGCCTCGTCATCGGTACCGTGCCAGGTCGCGTGCGGGCGATGTTCGATTGGCAGGGCAACCGCTTGAAGGAAGCCGGTCCTAGCACCCCCGTGCAGGTCCTTGGCCTCTCAGACGTACCCAGTGCAGGGGATCGCTTTGAGGTGGTCGGCAGCGATAAAGAGGCACGCGCGATTGCCGAGGATCGTCTTGAAGAACGGGAAGAACGAGGGCCCAGCCGCATCACGCTGGAAGATGTCTATCGCCAGCTCCAGGCGGGCGATGTCAAGTCGCTCAATGTGATTCTCAAGGCAGACGTGGATGGCTCGTTGGAGCCAATCACCGAATCGCTCAAGGAGTTGAACAGCGATGAGGTGGAGATCAACGTCCTTCGCAAGAGCACGGGGATGATCAGCGAGAACGACGTGATGCTTGCCGCCGCTTCGGATGCGGTTATTATCGGCTTCGGCGTCGAGGCTGACCGCCCCGCCCGGGATCGGGCCGAGGCGGAAGGGGTCGAGATTCGTACCTACAACATCATCTATAACCTCCTGGATGACATGCAGCGGGCGGCAAGAGGCATGCTCGAGCCGATCTACGAGCCGATGACACAGGGGCGGGCCGAAGTGCGCCAGGTCTTCCGCATCAGCCGTGTCGGCAATATTGCCGGTTGCTACGTACTAGACGGGAGAATCCTGCGCAACAGCAGGGCGCGCGTCATTCGTCGCAACGAGGAGATCTGGGAGGGCGAGATGGACACGCTCAAGCGCTTCCAGGAGGACGTTCGCGAGGTCAACCAGGGCTTTGAGTGTGGTATCTCGCTCGCCGGCTTCAACGACTTCGAAGAAGGAGATATCATCGAGAGTTACACGATGGAGCGAGTGGAGCGAGTCTTCTAAAGGAGGAACGACGATGACACGCCGACAGGACCAGTTGAACAGCCGGCTGCTGGAGATCATTAGCATGGTCGTTCAGTCGGAGATGAGCGACCCGCGGCTGCAGATGGTGAATGTGACACGCGTGCAGGTGAATCGCGATGCCTCGCACGCGATGATCTACTTCGTCTCGGCTGACGACGAGTACGAGGATCGGGAAGTAGAGCAGGCGATGAACGGCGCAAAAGGATACTTCCGTAGTGTCCTCGCCGAGATGCTGGATCTGCGCTATACCCCAGATCTAACCTTCCGCTACGATCATGCCCATGAGGAAACGCAGCGCGTTCTAGGGCTATTCGACGAGATTGCTGAGGAGCGCGAGAAAAACCCGCCCCACTTTCAAGACGAGGAAGTGGATGGGTGAGGCGCCCCTGGATGCCATTCTGAATTGTGTGGGTGCCGCCGAGCGCATCATTATCTTCGGCCACGTCGGGCCAGATGGTGATACGCTCGGCTCGGCACTGGGACTCATGTGGCTCTTGCGAGCGCGTGGCAAAGTCGCCCACGTCTCCTTTGAGGATCCGCTGCCCGTTACCTTTCGCTTCCTGCCCGGAGCCAAAGAAGTGGAAGACCGCCCGGTTGCCAGTCATGATCTCATTATCGCGGTTGATGGGTCAGATGCTGATCGATATGGCAATCACTTCGCGGCGGCCTACCAGGCCACAAGCCGTCCCCACATCGTCGTCATCGACCACCATAAAACCAATACCTACTTCGGCGATCTGACATGGGTAGATAGCCGCTACACCGCCACGGCACAGATGATCTACGAGCTAGCGCGGCATGCAAGATGGGAAATTGACACGGATACTGCCACCTGTCTCGCCACGGGCTGCGTGACCGACACCAACGCCTTCTCCACCGATCACACCACGCCCGATGTTTTAGAGGTTGTTGCCAACCTGATGCGGGAGGGGGCGCCGCTCGCGCACATCATCCGCCACACCATGCACTTACGTACCAGAGCTGATGCGATGCTTTGGGGGCGCATCCTCTCCACCCTGCAGGTGGAGAATGGGATCGCCTGGGCGATTAGCCGTGCAGCCGACCGCGAGGCGGTTGGCGCTCAGGAGGGGGAAGGCAGCGGCATTGCGACCTTCCTGCGCAACATCATCGGCGTTCACATCGGCATCCTCTTCGTCGAGATCGATTCCCATACCGTCCGCATCTCGATGCGCTCCAAGCCGAGCTACGACGTGTCACGCCTCGCCTTTAACCTTGGCGGGGGGGGGCACGCGCAGGCAGCAGGGGCCACCTTGAACATGAGTCTAGACGAGGCAGTTGAGCGAGTCGTGCAACAGGCGAAGGAGATAGTGCAGTAGGAAACATGGATGGCGTTTCCGAACACAATTGGTAGAACGCGTGGATGGTATCCTGATTGTAGACAAACCGGCCGGCCTCACCTCTCATGATGTCGTCGCAAAAGTAAGACGGGCGGCGCGGATGAAGAAAGTGGGACATGCGGGCACGCTGGATCCGCTGGCGACGGGCGTGCTGGTACTCGCATTGGGCAAGGCAACACGGACGATTGAGTACCTGACCGAGCACGACAAGGTGTACGAGGCACGCCTACGATTGGGACAGTCCACGACGACGTACGATGCGGAGGGTGAGGTCGTTACCCGCCACGAGGGAGCGTTGCCCGCGCGCGAGACGGTAGATGCAGCACTCGATCACTTCCAGGGCGACATCCTGCAGAAGCCGCCTATCTACTCTGCCATCAAGAAAGGGGGGGAGGCACTGTACGAGAAGGCGCGGCGCGGTGAGAGCGTCGAGGTTGCGCCCCGTCCCGTGACGATTTACACTCTCGAGATGACGGATTGGGCACCACCGGAAGTCGGCCTGCACGTTCACTGTTCCAAGGGCACGTATATTCGTTCCCTGGCGCACGATCTAGGCGAGGCGCTGGGCGTCGGCGCTTACTTGAGCACACTGCGCCGCACGGCCAGCGGCTCCTTCAGCCTGAACCAGGCCCACCCACTGGACGCTATCACCGATGCGACCTGCGAGGAGATCGAATCGCTGCTGCTACCGGTAGGCGCGGGCCTGGATGCCCTGCCTATGATCGAGGTCGATGAAGCAGCGCAACAAGCCCTTCGCCATGGCCGTTCCCTATCGTCGGGAGAGGGCGAGGGCCTCGTGCGCGCCGTGGACGAGAATGGACACCTCATCGCTATTCTCCAGTGGCACCCCGATCGAGGTTGGCAACCTGTGAAAGTCTTTGTTAGCTGATGGAACTATTACGAGATGATCTAAGCGCTTTTGAGGGCAAGACGGTCTTGACAATCGGCAACTTCGATGGCATCCATCGTGGCCACCAGGCGCTTATCGAGCATATCATGGAGCGTGCTGAGGCGCTGGGAGTCAAGAGTGGAGTGGTAACCTTTGACCCCCATCCAGCCACCGTTCTCAAACCCACCGGCGCACCGCCACTCCTAACCACGCTTGAGGAGAAGATCGCCCTGCTAGAAGGATTAGGACTCGACCTGTTAGTTCTGTTGACCTTCAATCGGGAATTGATGCAGACGCGCGCGGCTACTTTCTTGGAACGATTGAACGAGGGCTTGCAGCCGCGCGAGCTGTGGGTCGGCCAAGATTTCGCGATGGGCTACAAGCGTGAGGGCGATGTCGCATTTATCCAGCGTTGGGCCGAGCCACGTGCCATCGATGTCCACCCGATCTCTCTGATCGAGGTGGATGGGGAAGTCATCAGTAGCTCGCGCATTCGCGCGTTGTTGGCAGAAGGAGATGTAGAGGATGCAGCACGCCTGCTCGGCCGGCCGCCGAGCGTGACAGGCATCGTACGCCAAGGCGATCGGCGTGGTCGAGCTATTGGCTTCCCCACTGCGAATATCATCCCCCCGACCAATCACGCCCTCCCTGCCAACGGCGTCTACGCAACGCGTACCGCCCTCCCTACTGGTGAGACGATCCCCAGCGTGACCAACGTGGGCACGCGCCCCACCTTCGGCGGGCAGCAGCGCCAGGTCGAGAGCTACCTCTTCGATTGGAGCGGCGACCTCTACGATCAGCCCATCACCGTGCACTTCCTCTACCACCTGCGCGAGGAGAAGAAGTTCGAGGGCATCGAAGCACTACTCGCCCAGATCCGCACCGACGCCGCAGAAGCGAGACGACTACTGGCTGAAACATGAAGCACGCTTGTAAGGCTTACCGATAGTCAAGGATTGATAGCATGAATAATATAGAACTAGTTATGTACGGACGTACCTATGCCTGCTGGGATCAGTCGCGGGCAATGGCTTTCCTCGCCGAGCGCAATGTTCCCTACCGCTTCGTAGACATTAGCCGGGACAGCACGGCCGCCCATCACCTCCAATCCTGGGTTGGACATCTCAGCGTGCCGACACTCGTCGTGGCGCAACAGGGCGATATCATCCCCGTCGCAGAACCCGAGCCTCTAGATCGTAGCCGCCGCATTCGAGGCCAGAATCGGGGCACCCTCATCACAGAACCTGACGACCTACAGCTAGAAGCCTTCCTACAACAACACAACCTGCTCTAGCCGCCCCACAAACTGCATGTTGCATATTGCATGTTGCCGTGGGGCGTGGAGAGATCGGAGCTTCGAGGCTGACTCAACCCCACATTCCGCACTCCGCACTCCATACTTGATTCACGCAGCATACCGCAACTCCAATCTCCAATCTCCAGTCTCCAATCTCCAGTCTCCAGTCTCCAGTCTCCAATCTCCATTCCGCACTCCGCATTCCGCACTCCGCATTCCTATCCTCCCAGTTCCCACACGCCATCCTCCCCAATATCGATCACGTAATCGCAGGCAGCGCAGTACCACTCATCGGGCGTAACCCTGCCTTCGCCGCAAGAGCCACAATGAGGGCAGCGCAGCGCCATGAGCCAGGTTCCGGCAAGACCCCGTCCCTCCCCCGCGCTGCCCGCTTTACGGGCGAAGACAAGGTCGTAATCCACCTGCCAGGGACGCGTGAAGATATCGACGAGACCCAGGGTACCGAGGAACAATTCAAGCGCCTCACGGGAATCGGTACGACCGGGCATTAGCTGTGCATCGAGCCCAATCCGGTTCGAGATGACAAACCAGCCGCCAGGACGGAGTACACGCACCATCTCCCGTAGGGTGGCATGACGGTCAGGCATGAATTCCAAAGCCTCCATGGAGGTGACCGCATCGAAGGTCTCATCCTCGAAGGGAAGTGGCACGGCAGGGTGATGCAGGAATGCGATCCGGTCACGATAGGGCACACACTTCCGGGCCGCTTCGGCCAGCATCTCTCGGCTGATGTCAAGAGCGACGATCTCGCCCTCGTAAAAAGGGATAGCAAACAGTGCAAGCGGCAGTCGCCCGGTACCAGTCGCGACGTCCAACAAAAGTGAGTGCGGACCGAAATCCTCCTCCAGACGCGAGAAAAGGGGGTTACCCAGGAAGACCGCCTCATCCGCCGGGACGTACTGCTTCACATCGTCATAGGTGCGCGCCCCCCAATCGTAAAGCCACCGCACCGCCCAGGACCCCAAGTAAGCCCCTTCACTGATCCAGATCAACCAGTAAACAAACAATCCCAGAAGGATGGCGACCGCCACACCAAAGAGCAACATCGCCTGCCAGCTCACCGCATACTCCTCTCCTCGTCTCCGCACATCCGTACGTGTTGCATGTTGCATGTTGCATGTTGCATGTTGCATGTTGCATGTTGCAT
>JALZCF010000066.1 GCA_030863245.1 Chloroflexota bacterium | reverse complement strand
GCGCAGGGCAGTTCGCCACGGTAGCTCCCCTCTCCGGAGCGTTAGGCTACCCATTGGTGTTGTTCAGCCGCCGCCGGATCTATGTGCCGGGCATGTTGCTCGCCCAAATCGGCATTCCGGTCTTGATGGGGCCATCCTTCGAGCAATTCATGATCAGCCATCTGTTCCGGGTCCCGTGGGAGCGCCTGCGGCTCCCTCAAGGCTTGAGTATAAGCGACGCGCTATACCGCGAGGAGGTGCTGCTCCAGGGGGGAGAGGTCAAGCGAGTTACTTTCGACGGGCTACATTGTTACCGCGAGGGAGTACCTATTCTTGAGTGACACGACGACTCGTTCCTCCCCCGCTAGCAGGCTAGAGCAGTACATCCAGACAGCTGAGGTGCAATCCGACCTGGAAGGGAGCTCCGTCCGTTCCGGCTTTATCAAGATCAGCGCCCAAGTCGTGCAGTTCGTGGTTGGTGGCGGTTCCGCGGTGGCGCTGGCACGGCTGTTGACGCCGGCAGATTTCGGTTTACTGGCGATGGCTAGTTCGCTGATTGCCTTCGTTGGCAGCTTCCGCGACTTCGGCCTGCCCATGGCGACGGTTCATCAAGAGACGATTGACCACGAGCAGATCAGCGCGCTCTTCTGGCTCAACCAGAAATTGAACGTCCTGGTCACGCTCTTTATAGTGCTCATGGCACCAGTGCTGGCCTGGTTCTATGGGGAGCCTCGGCTGACCCTCGTTACCGCTGTCATGGCGATTGCCATTTTTAGCGCCGGGCTAGTGCTGCAACAGGAATCCTTGCTCACCCGACAGATGCGCTTTGGTGTGTTGACGCTGATCAACGTCGGGTCGCTGGTGGGTAGCGTGGCGGTTGGCATTGGAGCGGCGTTGTTGGGAGCGGGCTACTGGGCGCTAGTATTGCAGTTTTTAACCCTCAATTTCAGTCGCAGCGCCGCGATCTGGCTGGCGTGTGGCTGGCGTCCCGCACGGCCGGAGCAATCAAAGGCACCAGACGTCACTCTCCGTTCGATTCTCTCCTACAGCCGCCACTACACCGGCTTCCGCGTCATCGCCCACGTTGGCCGCAATCTTGATCGCGTGCTAGTCGGGTACTTCGCCGGTGCGGGGATCCTCGGTCTCTACGAGAATGCCTACAAATGGTCGCTTTTTCCCATTCAGCAGGTCTATACCCCGCTGGTGAGTGTAGCCGTAGCGGGGTTGAGTCGCGTACAACATGATCCCGCCCAGTACCGCAGCTACGTCCGCAAAGCGTTGTTGCCCATCTTCGCACTCACCATGCCTCCCCTGGCCTTCGCGTTCGTGGCAGCGCGGCCGGTCATCCTCGTTTTACTGGGGGATCAGTGGCTGGGGGCGGTGCCGCTCTTTCGCCTGCTCTGCCTGGCCGCCTTCGTCGGTAGTACGAGCATGGTCACCAAGTGGCTCTACCTCTCTCTAGGGGAGACCCAACGACAACTGCGCTGGGGTCTCGTCTCCACCCCCATCATGATCGTGGCCGTCGTTGCCGGCGTCCGGTGGGGCGCGCTGGGCGTGGCGGCAGGGTTTACGATTGCCACCTGTCTACTAACTTATCCGGCGGTCGCCTATTGCCTTCGGGTGACTCCGCTCGACGGGCGGGACTTTCTCGCTATCGTGTGGCGCCCCATCCTTGCCTCCTGCATGGCCGCGGCTGTGCTCCTGCTGGCGAGCCCGGCCCTGCCCTCCGATACATCATTGGCCGAGTTACTGAGCAAGATGCTCCTCTTCGGCCTCGCCTACCTTGTGGTCTGGCTTGCGCTGCCGGGCGGGAGAGCCGCCACACGGGAGATTCTCCACCTGTTAACCTTCCTCCGTGGTGGCAGAGCCAGAGCTGTTACCACGTCCGCGTGAGGGCAGTATGAGCCAGTGAAATCAATGGGAGAGAGCGTGCAACGACAGTCCGAAGAGAGCCCGTCCCTATCTATCGTCCTGGTGACAGCGAACCGTTTTGCGTCCCTCCGGCGCACGGTGCGCCACCTGCGGGCGCAGAGTATTCGAGAGCAGTTGGAACTGGTCATCGTTGCCCCTTCAGAAGCGGCAGTAGCGGATCTGGCGGCGGAGGAGGTGGCAGGTTTCTACGATGTGCGAACGGTCTTCGTAGGCCCGATCGACAACGTGGACCGGGCCGGCGCCCTGGGCATCCAGCGCGCGAGCGCGCCCCTTGTGGCGCTGGTGGAGGACCACACCTACCCGGAGCCTACTTGGGCGGAGGCGGTGGTGGCCGCTCAGCGGGGGCCATGGGCGGTGGTGGGCAGTGCGATGGTGAACGCCAATCCCCGCAGCCTCCTCAGTTGGAGTAACCTGCTGATCGCCTACGGTCGGTGGAGCGCGCCCGCTGAGGGTGGGGAGGTGAGTTCGTTGCCGGGGCACAACGTTGTCTACAAGCGGGAGTGGCTGGCCGGGTATGGGGAGCGTCTGGTAGAGAAAGTGGGGCGGGAGGGTGGGCTACTTCAGGAGATCAAAGCGAAGGGCGGACAGTTCTACCTGGAGCCGGAGGCGCGGCTCCATCATACGAACCCCTCCACTTTGCGTTCCACCGTGGCGTTGCGCTTTAATGCGGGACGGTTGTACGGTGGGATGCGGGCGGAGCAGGGCGCCTGGTCCTTCGGGCGGCGACTGCTCTACATTGTAGGCGGTGTGCTGATTCCGCTGGTGCGCTTTGTACGGGTGCGACGAGAGCTTTTCGGAAGCGGCCAACGGCGAGAGTTGGTGCCGCGGGTTTACCTCGCGCTGCTGTTCTGTTTGATGCTAGATGGGCTAGGGCAGGTGGTGGGCTATGCGTTTGGCGCTGGGAGTAGCCGGGAAACGTTGGCCACTTTCGAGATGGACCGGATGCGCCACGTCTGCCCACAGGAGCGGCGCGCAATGTTGGAGTAGGCGATTTGCAGGGTAAGCGTGCCCGGTTTGCTACACCCAAGGACTTTGCTAATGCCGTTGTAGCGGCTGATCGCGTAGTCAGCTTCTAAGCACAACCGAGCGTGCAGGACGGTTGGACCTGCTCACAAGAAAGATACTGCTGGCGAATTCCCGCCGTCCCACGCGCCGTTAGGTAGGAGTCAAGATGGTGGGAGCTCACTTAGCAAAAGGTGACTTACGGTCTGAGCGCGTGGGACCTCGGCGAACCAGGCGCCCAGCCGGAGGATATTTATGGCCAAGGCGATGAAGAGATGTGGGTTGCCAACTGTTCTCCTCCAACACGGGACCAAGGAGGGCCACTTGATGATCGGTGCGACTGTTCACTAAGTTATCAGCCGTCACGTAGCCACTGTCGAGCAAGTGCTCGCTTGGCAACACCTCACGCGCGGCGAGGTGCTCATGAATCACAGGCGTCATCTCATAATCGGTGGTCGTGGCCAGCGTGGTTTCGACGTTCGTGAGCAGATGGGGCAGGTCGTCGTCGCAGCTCTCGGTCAAATGCACTTTATAGCCCGTCTATTCCGTTTGCCGTTTCTTACTGTAGCGAGCTTGGCTATCATAGGGCGATTGGATGAGCAAGGCCCCCAGCGGCAGGTCTTCGGCCTTGCGCCAGTGCAGCTGCTCCTCCGTCACCACGAACTGTTGCAGCCATACTTGCCGCAGCGTCTCCAGCGCGGGCAAAGCACGGAAGCCTGGGGGAGCGGTGCAATCAGTGAGTGCTTCCCACAAGCGAAAGCCGTCAGCCCCGATTTGGAGGGCTAACTCCTCGCGCTCCGTCCGTCCGGTTCGTAAGCGGAACGCTTCAAAGCGGCGGGCGTACCGGTCATACCAGTCATGGGGCACGCAACTTTGCAGCCAGGTGGGCGCGACGGTCGCTAACACATCCAGCGCCTGACGCATCGTCTCGCCAACTTTCTCTAAGCGATTGAGCGTGCGACTCGCCGCCAGCACATGCGTCGAGTCGGTGCGCGCCCGCCCGCGCGCTTTGAGCAAGCCTTTGTCACGCAGGAGGTCGAGCATCGTCCCGAAGAGCAAGGCTTCCGCCTCGCCGCCCAGCAGGCGCGTGCGAAATTCACTCAACACGGAGGCATCGAAGCTGGGGTCCGTCAACTCCAGCCCTAAGGCATACTTCCAATCGAGGCGCGCCCGCACCGCATCGGCGGCTTGGCGGTCGGAGAGGTTTTCGGCAAATTGCATTATAGTCACCAGAGCCAAGCGGGCCGGCGACTCGGCCGGCTGGCCGCGCGCCGGAAAGAGCGCTGCGAACTGCTCATCGGTGTAGATCGGGCCTAGCTCGTCGCGCATGCGCATATACGTGTTGCCTTTCGGAAAGGCAGCCGCCGCGACACGCGCCGTCTCATCGGGAATCTTATTATCGAGGATAGGCTGTAGAGACATGGGGACTCCTTTGAGCAGGTAGCTCTAGTGAAGAAGGCGGTTTTATCACGAGACCCGGATTATACCCTCCGTTTTCTGGAACCCCTTAACTGCCAGACGTCATCTTTTGAATTCGCCAGCAGTATCATTTCTTGTGAGCAGGTCCAGCTCCTTTCATCCTTCCTCCTTGTCGTATTCATCCTTCA
>JALZCF010000060.1 GCA_030863245.1 Chloroflexota bacterium | reverse complement strand
TTCCCCGCCCCGCCCCAGATCGCCTTGCTCGGGCTCATCGGGTTGGCTGCCTCTGGCTCGCCCTCGCGGGACGAGGAAGAACGGCTCACGCGCACGATCCGGCTGGTGAACATCGGCGCCTACACGCTGCTGGGCGTCGAGTCAGGCTATGATCACTGGATGGGCGGCCTCTACAACAAAGTCATGTTCACCCCCCTCATCCTTAGCCCTATCATGGCGCTGGTACACCTCGCCGCCTTGGTGCGCAGCCGGGCGGCACGCACGCTAGAGGGACCCCTCTCGGCGGTTGCCGCCCTCGCGGGTCTGGTCGGCTTCGGCTTCCATCTTTGGAACCTCTACCGTCGCCCCGGCTACGTCTGGCAGAAACTGTTCTACGGTGCGCCCTATGCGGCCCCGCTTCAACTAAGCGGCATCGGGCTCCTCGGCCTGCTCGCGGCACTTTTTGGGAGCGACGAATGAAGGTGAAGCAGCTCACGGTCTCCGCCTATCGCATCCCCACCGATCAGCCTGAGGAAGACGGGACCCATCATTGGGAGGGAACGACCCTCGTGTTGGCCGAGGTCGAGGCCGAATCCGGGGAGCGTGGACTTGGCTTCACCTACGCGGCACGCGAGGCGGGACCACTGATCCAACGAAGATTGGCCAATGTCGTGAACGGAAGTAACCTGGATCAGATCGGCATGGTATGGGAGCGCATGATCGCCGAGGTGCGTAACCTGGGCCGACCAGGCATCGCCGCAACCGCCATCTCGGCCGTCGACGTGGCCCTGTGGGACCTGCGGGCCCGCGTGGCGGGCAAGGCGCTCTTTCGTCATCTTGGCGCCTATCGTGAGCAGGTCCCGATCTACGGCAGTGGGGGTTTCACCACCTACAGCGAGGAGCGCCTGCGAGAACAGTTGGGCGGTTGGGTGGCACAGGGCATCCCGCGTGTGAAGATGAAGATCGGTAAGGCGTGGGGCACGCTGCCACGGGAGGACCTGAGGCGAATTCGCATCGCACGCGATGCCATCGGCCCGGACGCCGAACTGTTTGTCGATGCCAACGGCGCCTACTCCGCCAAGCAGGCGATCCGGATGGGTCGGCGCTTCGCCGACCTCGGGGTCACCTATTTCGAGGAGCCGGTCTCCTCCGATCAGCTTCAGCAGCTTGCCTTGGTGCGCCAGCATATCCCCCCCTCCGTCGCGGCAGGCGAGTATGGCTACGACCCCTGGTACTTCCGCGCCATGCTCCAGGCAGGCGCCGTCGATATCCTGCAGGCGGATGTGACCCGTTGTCTCGGAATAACCGGCTGGTTACAGGCCGCCGCGCTCGCCTATGGCTTCGACATCCCGTTCTCAGGCCATACCGCGCCATCGATTCATGCCCACGTCGGCTGCGCGGCCCCGCAACTGGAGCACGTCGAGTACTTTTACGACCACGCCCGCATCGAGCAGATGCTCTTTGACGCGGTGCCGCAACCACAAGGCGGCTTCCTCCGTCCCGATCCGTCACGAGCAGGTCTGGGACTCGACTTCAAACACCAGGATGCTGAACAATGGAGAATCAACCTATGACCCAACAGCAGCAAGCCAAAAAGCGACTCGAGATGTCGCCAGAACCACCCGAAGTCCCACCGCTCCGGGTTCCTAAAGGAGGCGGTGCATTAAACACACCCTACCCCGACTACGATGTGGCCAATGAGGAGAAGTGGGCCTACGACTGGGACGAGAAGACGCGGCGCCTGGTGATGGAGCGGGTGCACAACGTGCCCCCTTACCGCTTTTTCTCCGAGGAGGAGGTCAAGCTGCTGGAGGCGCTCTGCGATCGCGCCCTTCCCCAGCCGGATCGCTCCGCGGAAGAGAAGCTACCTATCGCTCCCTGGATCGACGAGCGACTCCACAAGGGGAAGGGGGATGGCTATCGCTACGGCGATATGCCCGGCGACCGCATCGCCTACCGTCAGGCACTGAAGGGCTTCGATCAGGCGGCGCGTGAGCTCTTCCAGAAGCCCTTCCTCGACCTCGATGAGTACCAACAGGAGGAGGTGCTGGACAAGGTGTCCCAAGGCCAGGCGCCTGGCGAAGTGTGGCAACAACTACCGGGCCAGCGCTTCTTCCGGCTGTTCATGAACGACGTCATCACGAACTATTACGCGCATCCCGCCGCCTGGTCCGAGATCGGCTTCAACGGCCCCGCCTCCCCACGCGGCCA
>JALZCF010000548.1 GCA_030863245.1 Chloroflexota bacterium | reverse complement strand
GGGTTTGGCCTGCCCGTTCTCGAGGCGCTGGCGTGTGGCGTGCCCGTCATCACCGCCCGGAACAGCTCCCTTCCCGAGGCAGGTGGGGTCGCCGCGCGCTATATCGAGGAGGCGACCGATTTCGAGGCGCTTGCCAGCGAAATCCACACGGTGCTGCATGATGAGGCAACCCGGGCAAAGATGATTGGCGTTGGTTTGAAACATGCTTCACAGTTCACATGGGAGGCAACGGCGAGGCGTGTCGTGGGATTGTATGGGCACGTTCTTGAGAGGGAGACGTAGAGCGTGGTGCGTGTGCGCTGCGCGCATGTGCTTCGCACACATGGTGCGTGAACTACAGGCAAGGTAGGCGCGTGTGCTAAGGAGGAAGGGATGAGGTACAGGAAATGAGTGAACCCTCCTTACCCCTCCAACTTATCCCTTTACCTCCCATCCCGCAATAACAGTTCACGCACCACGCACTACGCAAGCCACCCGTGGTCGCGGTTGCCGGCTCTTGACGTTCACCACAAACACACAGAAAGGAGCATACTACCATGGCAGTACGATTTGCAGAGGCAGTTTGGGAAGGCACTCTCCGCGAGGGAAGCGGGCGGATGAGGCTGGAAAGTGGAGCGTACGAAGGACAGTACTCCTTCTCCTCCCGTTTTGAAGAGGGAACCGGAACCAATCCGGAAGAGCTGATCGGCGCGGCACATGCCGGCTGCTTCTCGATGGCACTGGCTGGGGGCCTCACGCGGGCAGGTTACACTCCCAATCGCATCGAGACCAGGGCCAAGGTCCATCTGAACAAGGTCGGCGAGGGCTTCCAGATCACCAACATCCATCTTGAAACGGAGGTAGACGTTCCCGACATCGACGATGCGAAGCTTCGGCAGCTTGCCGAGGACGCGAAGGAGAATTGCCCTGTGTCCCAAGCCCTTCAGGGTCCAGACATCACGGTAGACGCGACCCGTGCCTAAATACTCGGGAGGCTAGCTGAGCGAAGTGAGAAGGGATGCGCTATGGCGCGTCCCTTCTGTCACATGATTGGTTGGAGATGAAGCAGAAATATTACGAATCGGCAGGCGGAGTCGTGCTTGATGCGCGGGGCGGCGTGCTACTCCTGGAGCGCTATGTGCCGCGCGAGGATGGCCTGCGTCACGAGGTTCGACTACCCAAGGGGCATATCGATTCTGGCGAGACGGTAGAGGAGGCTGCACTTCGGGAGGTATGTGAGGAGAGCGGCTACTGTGAGGTGGAAGTTCTTGCGCCTCTTGGCGAGAACACGGTCGAGTACGAGCATCGGGGCGAACTGGTCACGCGTAAGGAGCACTACTTCCTCATGCGGCTCCGCCGTGACAAGCGCCGCAAGCCGGATGTCGCCCCCAACTCTGAGGAAGCACTCTTTGAGGTGCGTTGGGCAAGCGATCTAACAGAAGCAGAGAATTTACTTACCTACGATGGAGAAAAGCTCTTCTGTCGGCGGGCGCAGGAGGCACGAGAGGGGTTCGGAAAACGATGAGCGAAGGGGAGGGCAAGCGCCCGGCAGATTCGGCCATCCAGCTATCGGTGTTGATGGGGCCTGACGACGCTAATGCGATGGGAAATGTGCATGGCGGCGCGATTATGAAGTTGGTAGATGAGGCAGGAGGGCTGGCTGCGATGCGCCACGCGCGTTGCCCCGTCGTCACGGTGCGCCTGGACTCGATGACTTTCCTGGAGCCGGTACTAGTTGGCTACCTCCTCCAACTGAGGGCCATGGTGAATTGGGTTGGGCGCACCTCGATCGAGGTCGGTATCCGGGTGGAGGCGGAGAACCCGCTCACCGGTAAGGGCATCCACACCAACTCTGCCTACGCCGTATACGTTGCATTGGACGAGAACGGGCGCCCCACGGAGGTGCCCTCTCTCATCGTGGAGACGGAAGAGGAGATGCGCCGCTGGGCAGAGGCACAGGCCCGCCGTGAGTCTCGTCTCGAGCAGAAGAAGCGCAAAGAGCAAGGATGGGAATCGGCTTGATCGGGAAGCAGTTTTCTTGAAGCACCCTTGGGAATGGGCCATAGCGGCTGGCGCGCTTCTAGGCGCATTAGGATGGTGGCTACCATGGGTCCTGTCGGAGAGTGGCGCCGCGGCTTTGGTCCTACTCGGTCTGGATCTGGGGGACTTCTGGAAATTCACGGCAGAGTGGCGGGGGGGACTTTTCGAGCTGGAACGGGTACTCTTTTTCCTGCCACCCACCCTTGCGGCCATGATCCTTGCCCTTTGGCTGGCGGGGCAGTGCGGGTGGTGGCGCTGGTTCCTGCTGCCCCTCCTGCTCTTCCTCAGTGTCGTTATCCTCCCTGCGTTTGAATTCGTTCGCCCCGCCCTGGCGGGCGTCCCATTTCTCTATGAGTACGAGGCACTAGAGGGCCCCGCGCAGGATGTGATGGCTTCCTACGCACGGGAGTTCACCTTCCAACTCCAACTCGCCTTTGCGGCCGTGCTTGTCGTCCTGCTTGTTCCCCTCTGGCAGCGGCTGAGTGACCAGGTGCGGCGCAGCCTCATCGCCCTGCTTGCGATTACAGGTGCCATCCTGCCTCCCTGGGCGCTCTGGCGCACCTGGCTCGTGCTGGACAGCTTCTACGGCGGTGGGGCGCTGTTAGGCCCAGGGGCCGTGGTGTCGAGTGGGGGATTCACGTTGGCGACGGTTGGGGCGCTTATCTCTCTTCTAGTGAGTCACGCACCCGATAGAGCTCACGCAGCCGGTTGATCTCGCCCGCGTGATAGAAATCATGCTCGATACCCGCCTCGACGATCTGCTCGATCGGCATCTCCCGACCGAACATGGCACGCAGGCTCTCTAATTCTTCGTCTCTGAGGAACCCAAGCGGCTCGCGTACCGCCTCATGAGCATCCACGAGCCACTGATTGAGCTTGCGCCACCTCTCTGGCGGCGCTACGTCCGAGGGATCGAGCTTCCCATCACCGAAACAGCGGTTAGCCGTGAGCTCCTTCGCCGTACCAAGATGGACAATGAGGTCCCGGATGGAGCGCACGCCGGGCGCTGGCACCCACTTGGCCTCCTCCTCGCTCAAGCCCTCCATGTTTGGCTCCACCCCTAGTGGGCTATCCTGCCAGGCACGGTCGAAGCGACGCAGCAGCGCGGTCACCAGTGGCTCTGCGACGCGCAGCTCCCAACGAACACGAAATTCCTCAATGCGCCCCAGGTGTACCTCCCAATCGGGTGGCTCCTCCTCGTCCGCGAGCAGCGCCTCACGCGCTCCCCTGACCTGCCCGCGTAGGTGTGCGATGTCGATGCCGTACGGGTATAGGCCCTCGAAGGGCTCTAGGTAGCCCAACGCTCCCGTCCACTTTGCCAGTGCCCCCCGCCGATTACGCCGTTGCACATGGAGTGCCCCGACCCCGCTCAGGATGATACCCTTGAAAGCATCCCGTACCGGCTCATCCGTTGCCCGCCAGAGCCACTCCAGCGTCTCGTGCTGCTCGAAGAAGCGTCCCGCATTCCACTGCTCCAGGCCACGAACGAGATGGGGCGGCTGCGCGCGTGCCTCAATCTCCTCGACATATCCCTCCCCCAGCCCCTCCTGCGCCGCCCCTCGCTCGGGCACGACCTCCGTGCGAATATGGTCGAGATGTTGTTGTAGTCGGGCCATGAATTCTCCGTGGTGCGTGTTGCATGTTGCATGTTGCATGTTGCGTGAACTACTAGTGTTCTCGGTTGGTTGTTGCAGCGCTATGGTGCTC
>JALZCF010000029.1 GCA_030863245.1 Chloroflexota bacterium | reverse complement strand
CGTAGTCCCCATCCTTCAGCGACCAGCGCTTCTTCATCTGCCGCAGGTTCTCCTCGTCCAACGACTCAAAGCCCACGAGCGCCGCGAAGCAGCCGCTCCGCGCCATCAGGGCCATTAGTTGGTTGTTGCGAGCCACATCGACGGTGACCTGGCAGGCCCATTGAATGTTCAACGGGAGGAGCGCGCGGAAGAGCTCCTCTGCCTGGGAGACATTGACGAACAGGTTGTCGTCGACGAGCAGGATGTAGCGTCGCCCAAGCGCTTCGATCTCCTCAACCACCTCGCGTACCGGGCGCTGCCGGAGTGTGAAGCCGTAGAAGGCGTGGATCGAGCAGAACTCGCACGCGAAGCGACAGCCGCGCCCGTACTGCACGGGCGCCATCGGTGTGTAGCGCTTGCCGCGAAAGATGCTGCGGTCGAAGCGCACCCCGGCGAGCGAGGGCTGGGCCTGCGCCTGGTAACGGCGCTTCAACCCTCCGCGCCTGGCATCCTCGACCACCTCCTCCCATAGCCCCTCCGCGTCGCCCAGGACGACCGCATCCGTGTACTGTAGTGCCTCATCCGGCAGGAAGGTCACATGATACCCTCCCATGACCACCGGGATGCCACGACGCCGAACGGCAGAGGCAATCTGGTAGGCGCGGCGCGCCGTAAAGGTCTCCACGGTAATGGCCACCAGATCCGCTTCGATCTCCGACGGGACCTCCTCCACCCGCTCGTCCCACAGCTCCAGTTCCACATCGGGCGGCGTCTGTCCTGCCAGCACCGCGAACGCCAGCGGCTCCATCGCCGTGGCGGAGCGAGTATCCATGATATTGGGACGGATGAAAGCGATCTTCATGCGAGAAGCGATTCTCCTGCCAGCCACTCACAGTTGTAGTAGCGGTGGAGGTTGTGGGCGTAGAAGCGATAGCCCAGGTTGGCGGCGAGGGCGATCGGCAGGAGCTTGCGGGCACCCAGGAGACGCCTGGCGATGGAACGGTAACGATAGCTCTGCTTCCACGCCCACTCCGTTCCGTGTAGCAACTCATCCGCACTCATCGTACGCGGCTGGTAGACGACATGTTGCCCGTCGTACAGGCTCCAGTCCTCGGTCAGGATGCGCCCCTCCGCTTTCAGCCGACGGTACAGCGGTGTCCCCGGGAAGGGGGTCTGGATGGCGTAGCGTGGCAGGTCGATGTGGGCGTCGATGACGAACTCTACTATCTCGGCAAAGGTGTCGTGGGTATCGTGGTCGAAGCCGAAGATGAAGGTACCCATCACGGCGATATCATGCTCGTGGAGTCGCTGCACGACCTCGTGATAATCTCTGCGCTGGTTGAAGGATTTTCGAGCCTCGGCCAGCGAATCGGGCGAGAGCGACTCAAACCCAATCAGGATCCCCTTGCAGCCACTACGAGTCGCCAGGTCAAGCAGTTCATCGTCCCAGGCGATGATGGTGGTCGCCAACCCACCCCACTGGATGCGGAGAGGAATCAGTGCGCTGAACAGTTCCTTGGCGTAGGGGATATCCGCGATGAGATTGAGATCGAGGAAGATGAGGCGCCGGGCACGCATCTGCCGGATCTCCCCCACCACCTCCCCGATAGGACGCTGCAACGGTTTCCCCCAGGCTGCCGGCACGACGCAGAACTCACAACGGTGAATGCAGCCCCGTGTTGCCTCGATCGTGTGCATGGCGGCAAAGGGTCCCTTGGGCAACAGATCGCGGCGGGGCAGGGGCAGGTTCGCGAGGCGCAGGTTGGGAGCCTGGTCGTAGCGCGGCTTCATCTCGCCTGCCACAAAATCCCGCAACAACTGGGGCCACGTCTGCTCGGCGTAGCCCACGACCACCGCGTCGGCGTGCCGCGCCGCCTCCTCCGGCACGAGCGTCGGATGAACCCCACCCAGGACCACGGGGATCCCACGGTGGCGGAAGCCCGCCGCCAGCTCGTACGCTCGTGGTGCCGTACCCGTAATCGCACTGATGCCGACAAGATCCGTTTCCGCGTCGGGGTCAATCTCTTCGATCCCCTCATCCACCAGCGTAATCTCCGCGTTCAGCTCCGCCGGCACCAACGCGGCTAGGGTCGTCAGCGTCAACGGTGCGTAGCGCAACGACTTCTTCCAGATGCCCATCCGATGACGGTACAGCGGCCCGCGTGGCGAGAGCAGAAGGATGCGCAGGGCGGGAGAGGCCCTGTCGGCGGCATAGGGGGTCATATCGTTGAGCTCTTTCGTGATGGTGAGCAGGCGCGGCGTGCTTGTCGCCATTCTATCACCACCTGGATCAGGAAACAAAGCACCGCTGAGCGTGTCTCGCCGGAATCAAGGCCTCTCTCTTAATCGACCTATTGCCCAACCGAACAAGAGAGCTATCACGAGTAGGAGAGCAAGGGTGATGGCAAGCCCTATCACCAAGTGGCGCGAGCCGAAGGGCCCGCCGAGGATCCACCAAGCGAGCAGCGTAGGTCCGGCAAGCAGCACGAGCGCAACAGCCAAAAGCGGCACAAGGGCCCGTACCACCCGCCAAACCCTAGCCTGTCGCCTCTCGGACATGCCGCAACTGTTCCATCAACCCGATCGCTAGTCGCTGCTCCTCCGGGTCGGCCGCCTGCTCGACCACGCGGCTGAGCAGATTCACCGCGGCACTTGCCGGTTCAGCCGCGCGGAGCATGGCTTCCATCTCTTCCGCTGCCTCCTCCGGCTTGCCGATGAGAGCCCGACGCACCGTCTCGCGTGCCTCCTCCGGTGCCTCAGAGGCATCGAGCACCTCCTGAATCTGCATGTCTATCCGACCTTCCTCAACCCCCCGAGCCTCTTGTTCCGGCGGGCGGCTCACGATACCGCTCAGCCGTTCCAGCGCGTTGCGCGTCGTCGCTTCGACGTCAAAGCGGATCTCTGGTCGGATCTCCGCGGTACGGTATTCCACTTGGTAATACAACTCGCTCTCTGCCGCCACCCGATCCTCAACGGTTGGGATAGCGATAGCGGCCGGCGGTTCTTCTGTTGCCATCCCACGCATCTGCTCCTCTGTACTGCGCTCCCCACCCAGGGCCAGCGCTCCCAGGGCAAAGGCCCCCGTGTCCGTCCCCCGCACCTTGACCTCGTAGGTTCCCGGTACAGGCTCCTGCACGATGACCATATGGAGTCGCTTCCCTTCGTGCCCGTAGCTGTACTGGCGGACTCTCGGCCGGCGGCGCGCGCCTCTGGCAGCCGCTTCTGCAACGAACTCCTCTATGGGGGGCTCAACCGCTATCT
>JALZCF010000028.1 GCA_030863245.1 Chloroflexota bacterium | reverse complement strand
GGAACGCCCGCGGGCATGCCCTCCAGGATGGCGGTGAGGGCGGGGCCATGGGACTCACCGGCGGTCAGAAAGCGAAGCATGATCTACTCCTGTTGTTCCTTAGTTGATGCTGACGGGTACCCAGACGCATCCGCTGCCACGCGCATCACCTCCACAGGCGCTGGCTCACCCGTCCAGAGGGAAAAGGCAACGGCACCCTGGTGGACGAGCATACCGAGACCGTCGATGGCTCTGGCATCGGCGGCGCGTGCCTGGCTGAGGAGTTGGGTCTCGCGCGGGTTGTAGACGAGGTCGTAGACGGTCAGGTCGGAGGGAATCGTGGCGGCGGAGGGAAGAGGACTCTCCTCGATGTTCGGGTGCATGCCGACACTCGTCGCATTGACGAGCAAGTCTGCCTGGTCGAGCGCCTGTTGGAGCTGGTGATGCTGGCTGAAGGGCAGCGTCGGTATCGAGGTCCGGAAAAGAGTCCCGAACTGTTCCGCGAGGGCACGCGCCCTAGCAAGCGTCCGGTTGACGAGCGTCACACGGGCGCGCGTGGCCAACAAGGCATACAGCAGGGCGCGGCTCGCGCCGCCCGCACCCAGTAGGACGGCACGGCACTCCCGAGGCTCAAAGCCCGCTTCACGAATGGCGCGGAGAAAACCGAGGGCATCGGTGTTGTAGCCGATGAGCTGTCCCTCGCGGTTGACGATGGTGTTTACGGCACCGATGATCTGGGCCTCCATGGTTACCTCGTCGAGGGCCTCCATCACCGCTTGCTTGTGCGGCACCGTCACGTTTGCGCCTGCAAAGCCGAACCCCCGCAGCCCGCGCACCGCCTCGTGGATATGGTCGGGTTGGACGGGCAGCAGCAAGTACTCCCAATTCATGCCCAGTTCCTCAAAAGCAGCGTTGTGCATCGCGGGAGAGCGGCTGTGCGCGACAGGCCAGCCGATCAGGCCAACACGCGTGGGAACCGTCGTTTCCATACGGTTATTGTTGTTCGAATGGCTGTAAAAGGCAACACGTAACGGCCTTTTGGGGATGCCTTCCCCGGGCAGCCCCTACAGTTCCCATTCCATGTCGGCGCCGAGGCCACGCATGAGGTCGACGAAGCCGGGGAAGCTGTCATCGATGACTTCAGCGCGGGTGATGCGGGTGCTGCCATCGGCGACGAGGGCCGCTATGGCGAGAGCCATGGCGAGACGATGGTCCATGTGACTGTCGACCTCACCACCACAGAGCTGGACGGGACCAAGCACAGTGAAGCCGTCCTCCTGCTCCTCGATCGGGATAGCCATCTTGCGAAGTTCCTGGGCCACACTGGCGACGCGGTCGCTCTCTTTGACCCGGAGTTCGCCCGCGTCACGCACGGTTGTACGCCCTGTAGCCTGCGTGGCGGCGACGGCTAGGATGGGGAACTCATCGATGGCCCGCACGATCTCTGCACCACCTATCTCCGTTCCATTCAACTCCGTCCCCCGCACCAGTAGATCCGCCGTTGGCTCGATGTCGTCGCCTGCCAGGTTGAACTGTTCTACCTCTGCGCCCATAGTCTGGAGGAAGTCGAGCAGCCCTGTGCGAGTCTGGTTCACGCCGACGCCTGTGAGCCGCACCTCGCTCCCCCGTACCAACGTGGCAGCGACCAGGGGGAAGGCGGCCGAGGAGGGATCGGCGGGTATTTCATAGGGACGGCCCGCCGCGGCCTGGAGCGGCCGGAGGGGTTCCCGGGGCGAACGGATCGTAATGCGATTGCCGTCGACACGGAGGGGAGCACCCATCGCGTGAAGCAGTCGTTCCGTGTGGTCCCGTGCCGGGCCCGGCTCGCGAACAGTTGTCTCGCCACCCGCGAAGAGCCCGGCTAAGAGCAACGCGCTTTTCACCTGCGCGCTTGCTACAGGCATGATGTATTCGAGCGGCTGAACGTTACCGCCCCGAATTGTAAGGGGCGGCTTCTCTCGTCCCATCATGTCGCGGCTCAGGATCATCGCACCCATCGCACGGAGGGGGACCGCGATGCGGCCCATCGGGCGCCGGCGAAGTGCGGCGTTCCCGGTGAGGATACTGGTGAACGGTTGTCCTGCCAGGATGCCTGCGAGCAGCCGCATCGTCGTGCCGCTACCGCCACAATCCAGCACATCTTCCGGTTCACGCAGGCCGCGCAATCCCACCCCCCGCACGCGCACGCTCGACGGCGTCTCCTGCATAATCTCCACCCCCATCGCACGCAGCACGCGCACCGTTGCCAGACAATCCTCAGCTGGCAGCCACCCCGTCGCGCAAGTCTCGCCCTCCGCCAAGGCACCAAACAGCAGGACACGGTGGGAGATCGACTTATCGCCGGGCACGCGGACGGTGCCGCGGAGGGGAGAGGTGGCGGGATGGATGATGAGCGTTTTGTGTTTATGAGTCATGGTTGTGGGTAGATGGTAGGCAGTAGATGGTAGATAGGGTATTAACGACTTACCTCTTCCCCCTCGCTTCCTCCATCCACGCCCTCAGTCCGGCTTCGTCCGCAGAGGACAGTAGCGTATCGAGCCTGTCTAAGGCGGCGCGGGCGTCGGCGAGGGCGTCGCGGAGGGGAGCGCGGTTGGTGAGGAGGATGTCGAGCATCATGGTCGGATCGCTCAGGGCGAGGCGACTGGTGTCGCGGTATCCGGTGGCGGCAAGTCTGCGAGTGACCCCGTCGGGTGCGGCGGCATGAACTAGGATGGCGGAGAGGAGGTAGGGTAGGTGAGAGATGCGGGCGACGGCGGAATCATGGCTCTCAGCATCCAGCCAGAGCGGGCAGGCACCGAGCTCCGTAACGACCCGCTCTGCTCGTTCCCGTGCGACCTCGTTCGTTCGGGCGGTAGCACAGAGGGCGAAGGGGGCGCCGACAAACAGGTCAGGGTCGGCGGCTCCCAAGCCGGAGCTTTCTTTGCCTGCCATCGGGTGGCCGCTGACAGCAGAGACATGAGAGGGCAGCTGATCCATCGCTGCGACAATCTCCCGCTTCGTCGAGCCGAGATCCAAGACGAAGGTGCCGGATGGGAGCATCGGGCCGATGGCGGACAGGAGTTGGAGGATTGCGCGTACGGGCGCTGCCAGAATCACGCCATCCGCGCCATCCACTGCCAGTTCCGGGCTGCTGAACCCCTGCTCGATGATGCCCGCCGCGCTCGCGTCCGCGATGGCTTGCACGTTAGGGTCGAAGGAAACGATCTCCCGTGCTAATCCTCGCGTCCGCACCGCTAAGGCAACAGAACCCCCGATGAGGCCCAGGCCCAGAATCGCGAGGCGACGAAATAAAGGATCGTCCACCGGTTCACACTGCAATGGCCATACTTTCAGGGACAGCTGGGGCAATGTGGCGGCCCACGGCCTGAGCAACGCGGCGACACTCATCCATCAGCCGGGCAAAGTTCACGGGGGTTAGGCTCTGTTGGCCATCGCTGGTGGCGTTGGCAGGGTCGGGATGCACCTCGATCAGGATGCCGTCCGTGCCAGCCGCGATGGCACCGCGGGTGACCGCTCCTACATACTCCCACTTGCCCACACCATGACTAGGGTCAGCGATGACAGGGAGGTGGGAGAGCTGCTGGAGGACCGGAATGGCGTTTAGATCGAAGGTGTTGCGCGTGGCCGTCTCGTACGTGCGGATACCGCGCTCACAGAGCATGACCCGGTAGTTGCCGTGGGAGAGGATGTACTCGGCACACATCAGCAGTTCCTTGATCGAACCGGAAATGCCGCGTTTGAGTAGGACAGGCTTCTGGACCTCACCTAATGCGTGAAGAAGCGCGTAGTTCTGCATGTTGCGCGCGCCTACCTGAAGGATATCGGCGTAGCTCGCCACGAGATCGACCTGCTCGGGGCTCATCACTTCCGTGATGATCAGGAGGCCTGTCTCCTCGCGTGCTTCCGCCAGGAGCTTGAGTCCCTCCTCGCCCAGTCCTTGGAAGGAGTAGGGGGAGGTGCGGGGCTTGAAGGCACCGCCGCGCAGGATCCGTGCTCCCGCCGCCTTGACCGCGTGAGCCGCCTCTACGATCTGATCGTAACCTTCGACGGAGCAGGGACCTGCCATCACGACGACCTCGTCGCCGCCAATCGTCACGTCGCCGATCTCGATAACGGTCTTCTCCGGCTTGAGCTCCCGGCTCGCCAGTCTGAAGGGTTGGGTCACGCGCATGACACGCTCCACGCCCTCGAGGGCTTCTAATTGTTGCTTGTTCACCGGCCGCTCGTCGCCGATGATGCCAATAATCGTACGCTCCTCCCCACGAGAAAGATGGGCTCGTAGTCCCTCCTCCTCAATTTTGCGCAGCACCTCGCCGATCTGTGCAGCGGTAACGCCCGAGCGCATGACTACAATCATGATCTGCCTCCTTCTAAGTTGTGATTCTCGCCCCCGTTCGCACGGTAGGAAAGTTCGCTATGCAACTCGACAGCTTGCCGGTCAGGTCGTAGATTTCTAGCACCCTGAATATAGATATGCTGGATCTCCGCGAGGGGCTTTGGGGTATTCCAATGAATCAGAATGCGGATGCACATATCCAGCGCGCCAGGGACATCCATCTCATGGGTGCAGAGGAGAGCGCTGTCATACCAGCCCAACTGTCGCGCGGCGAGCGCCGGGAACTCCGCGTTCAGGTCGGGCGTGGTGCTGAAGACGACGCTCGCTACATCCTCCACGTCAATCTCGTTCGCCTCAATCATGCGCGTCAGCAGCTCCCGCGTTGCCGCTAGAATTGCCTCTCGCTCGTTCGTCTCCACTGTGGTTGCGCCGCGTATCCCGCGGCAACGCCAGTCGCACACTATCTACCTCCTGCCGGATTCCCTCACGCAAAACAAAAGAGCGTGGCGCCGGTTTGGCGTCACGCTCTCTGTTTACTGGTGGAGTGTGGTTAGGTTGTTTCCTGCCCTACTCCGCACCCAACGTGCGCCAAACCGGGGGACCACCCCCAGCTAAAGTAGAAATAAAAATAATAGTACGCGCGCGCCACAGCCAGATTGCCTAGACCCCTAAGGGGTGCGGCCGCCTGCTGCAGGTGTTGGGTGACGGATGCTCGCGCTATCATGTTGCTATGGTAACAGAGGTGGAGGGCGAAGTCAATGGGTTCGTAAATAACTACCCAAATGGTCCATGTGATCCGGATAAGTGTCTCGGGTGGTCCATGTGGACCATCTTCGCGCCAAGGGGTTGACAGGGCTACCAGTTATCGTTATAACCTATTGCAACATGAAATTCTTCTACCAAACGTTTGCAGGTTGTTGTTGTCTAACGCGGAGGTGCGTGGCACCGCGTTAGGCATCGCTGCCTGCCGGCCCGCACCTCCGATACCAAGGAGGCCGGGCAGATGCCAATCGCAAAGAACTGAATAGCAGGAAGAGTGGACAAACGCCCGGCACCGAGTCGGGCGTTTTTGTTTTTCTCGATTACCGGAGAGGAGATTCAGGAGATGGCTGGAGTGATAGCAGGGATCAAAAAGGAGGTGAGAGGATGAGTGCAACCGTATGGAAGGAGCGCCTGCAGGATCAGATTCCCGATGTGCTTGTCGACGAGATTGACATCTTCGAGGGGCAAATCGAGCTCAAGCGGCAGGGCAAGCTGGACGACCGCGTCTTCAGCGAAACCCGCCTGCGCCGTGGCGTCTATGGACAACGTTACGACAACGGCCAGCGGCACGATGGGCGCCAGAGCCAGGCCCTCCGCTATCCGTCGGGCGAGCTGACGAAAGGACCGGATACCGTCTGGGACGCGCCGGGGATGCAGCGCATCAAGGTGCCCTTCGGCGGTCTCACGGCGGATCAACTGGACGTGATCGCCCAGCTAGCCGAGGAGTACGCCGATGGCATCCTACATGTGACGACGCGGCAGGATTTCCAACTGCACTACGTCCACATTGATGACACCCCCGACCTGATGCGACGATTAGCCGCCGTAGGCATCACTACCCGAGAAGCATGCGGCAACTCTGTACGCAACGTGACCGCCTGCCCGCTTGCAGGTGTCTGCCACACTGAGACCTTTGACGTGACTCCGTATTCTGAGGCGCTAGCAGCCTTCCTCCTCGGTCATGATGACGTGCAGGACTTCGGGCGCAAGTTCAAGATCGCCTTCTCAGGCTGCGAACATGAAGCGTGTGGCCTGGTAAGAATGCACGATCTGGGCCTGCTGGCCCGAGTAAAGACGATCGATGGAGAGACAAAGCGTGGCTTCACCGTCTACGTTGGCGGCGGACTGGGTACCATCCCATACCAGGCGAGGGTGTTGAGCGAGTTCGTGCCGGAAGAGGAGATTCTACCGCTTGCTCAAGCGGTGTCCCGCGTGTTCGCGAGGCTGGGCGAAAAGCGCAACCGCAACCGCGCACGGATCAAGTTCCTCGTGGCGAATCTGGGCATCGAGGAGTTTCGCCGTCTCGTCTTCGAGGAGCGCGAGCAGTTGCCGCACGACGACCGCTGGACGGCTTACCTAAATGACCTTCCCCACTATCAGGAAATACCGCTGCGACTTGCGACGCCCCTAAACGGACAGGTCAAGCCAAAGGGTTTCTCGGAGTGGTACGAGACCAACGTCTACCATCAGCGCCAGCCAGGTTATGCTGTGGCGACGGTGAATCTTCCGCTCGGCGATCTCTCTTCCGAACAGGCGTACCAACTAGCCGATATCGCTCGCAAGTACGTCGGCGACAACATCCGCACGACCGTCGAGCAGAATATCGTCCTGCGCTGGGTGCCGGAGGCGGATCTCCCAGCCCTGTACGGCGAATTAAAGGAGATTGGTCTGGGTGAACCGGGCGCCGGCACGATCGTCGACATTACCACTTGCCCCGGTACCGATACCTGCAAGCTAGGCATCGCGTCGTCCCGTGGACTGACCGGCGAACTGCGCACGCGGCTGACCGCCAAGAGCGCTACGCTCCCCGATGCCGTCAAGGAGCTGAAGATCAAGGTCAGCGGCTGCTTCAACTCGTGCGGCCAGCACCACGTTGCCGATATCGGGTTCTTCGGCAATAGCCGCCGCAACGGTAGCCGGACGGTCCCGCACTTCCAGGTCGTGTTGGGTGGTCAGTGGCAGGAGAACGCTGGTAGCTACGGACTGGCTGTCGGTGCTGTGCCCTCTAAAGCGGCGCCAGCCGTACTGGAGGCGCTGACCGACCGCTACGTCAAAGAGCGCCACAATGGCGAAACGTTCCAAGAGTGGGTCAAGCGACTCGGGAAAAAAGAGATCCGCGCCATGCTCAAACCATTCATGGATGTCCCGTCCTACGATGAAGACGCAACCTACTTCTCTGACTGGGGCGACCCCCGCGAGTTTACGATCGGTGATATGGGGGTTGGCGAGTGCGCGGGTGAGATCGTTTCGTTGTTCTCAATGGAGATCGCCAAGGCCGAGGGCGAGCACTTCGATGCGCTCATCGCGCTCGACGAGGGCGACTACGCCCTGGCGGACGATCGGGCCTACCAGGCGATGCTGTCAGCCGCGCGGGCGCTGGTCCGCAGCCAGTATCTGGATGTCGGCGATGATCCGGAGGATATCGTCCGGGAATTCCGGCATCGCTTCTACGACACGAGGCTGTTCTTCGACAAATACGCCCGTGGTAAATTCGGTCAGTACCTGTTCAACCGTCACGAGAATCCAAACCCGGCACCGGATGTTGACTCCACCCAGCAGTTGATTGAAGAGGCGCAGCTCTTCATCGAGGCGGCGCATGCCTGCGATGCCCGTATGGCAGGAGCGGCAACCGGTGGCGTCGTGATGTGAGATGAGAAGGGACAATGCATAATGATTCCACATCGCATCAATGTAAAGTTCTTTGTCGAGGAGCCGAGTGCCGTCGTTCTGCCGGCCTTCGTCCCCGTGTTTCACCGTTGGATTCAAGAGCGCGCGGTAGAGGGC
>JALZCF010000003.1 GCA_030863245.1 Chloroflexota bacterium | reverse complement strand
TCGCCGAGCACCGCTTTGAGCCAGCGGCTTCCGTGCGTCGGCTTGCTACTCAAGCGCTTCCCGCCACTTTCTTGGTTCGCCGGACACATCCCAGCCCACGACGCCAGATGTTTTGCCGATGGAAAACGGGCTCTTGCGCGCTTTTGGTGATGCTCCGTGGGTTGCGGTACGCTACAGGACATGCATACCTCCCATTCATTACTTGAACTGATCACGTTCCTGCTGCCCAACGCGCCTGATCTCCGGGCCGATGTCCTCGAGATCGACATTGTTGCACCGGCGATCACGGTCATGGCGACTTCCACGCAGAGCAGTGCGCTGTGTCCGGAGTGTCAGCAGCCAGCTACGCGGGTCCATAGCCGCTATACTCGGATCTTGACTGATCTGCCGTGGGCCGACGTTCCCGTTCGTCTCCAGCTTCACGTGCGCCGCTTCTTTTGTCCCTCACCCACGTGCTGCCGGACGATCTTCACCGAGCGCTTACCCACCCTCGTCGCCCCCTGGGCACGCCGTACCCAGCGCTTGGCCGCCCGGCACCGGACCTTGGGCCTGGCGCTCGGGGGCATCGCCGCGGCGCGCGTCGCCGTCCACTTCGATCAACCCACGAGCCGGGATACCATGCTCCGTTTAGTGCGGCAGACGCCTGAGCAGGACGCACCCGTCCCGCGCGTGCTGGGTGTAGATGATTGGGCAAAACGGAAAGGCCACAACTACGGTACCATCCTGGTTGACCTCGACGCGCACCGGCCGATTGAGGTGCTGTCCGATCGCACCGCCGACACACTCGCTGACTGGCTGCGCACCCATCCGGGGGTCGAGGTTATTAGTCGCGATCGTGCGGGAGCATACGCTGATGGAGCGAGCCACGGGGCACCTCATGCCGTACAAGTCGCAGATCGCTGGCACCTCCTCAAGAATTTAGGCGAGGCGCTCGTGCGCGTCCTGGAGGCCCATCGCCAGGTGCTCACTGCGTTGGTCCCCGCGCCGCCGACAGCGTCAGTCGAGCAGGTGCCTGGTGTGGAGACAGACGATGGGCCACCATCTCCGCAAGGTGCGTCAGCCGTTGTGGCTGATCGCGCTGCTGCCGCACCGCTGACGCGGGCGGAGCGGGAGCGCCAGCAGCGGCGGGCACGGCGGCAAGACCGCCACGCACAGGTCCAGGCGTTGCACCAAGATGGCCTCAGCCAACGCGCCATAGGGAAGCACCTACACCTCGATCGGCGCACAGTGCGGAAATATCTACGCGCGCCCACCTGTCCCGAACCACAGCCGCGGGCCAAACGCAGCAGCCTGCTTGACCCGTACAAGGCGTATCTGCTGGAGCGGTGGAATGCGGGGTGTCATACCGGAACCGAGCTCCTGCGCGAGATCCGGGCGCAAGGCTACGCGGGCGGCCGCTCCATCGCGATGGATTTTATCGCGGCGGTGCGGAAACAGCAGGGCGTGCCACGGATGAAGCGCACCGGCTTGGCTGGGCAGGCGGCCACCGATCCCACAGAGCGTCCACCGACCCCACGCGCGCTCGCCTGGCTAATCCTCCAGCGCTCCGAGCGGTTGGAGGAGGCGGACCAAGCGCGCCTCACGCTGCTACGCCAGGCAGATCCTCAGATTGAAACGGCGATACGTCTGGCCCGAGAGTTTGCGACGATTGTGCGTGAGCGGCAGCATGAAAGCCTCGACAGTTGGCTGCGGCGGACGGTGGAGAGTGGTATCACAGCCTTGCGCGGCTTTGTCACTGGCATTCACCGGGATTATGCGGCCGTCAAGGCAGCGGTTTCGCTCCCGTACAGCAACGGCATCACCGAGGGGCACATCAACCGGCTGAAGTATTTGAAAAGACAGATGTACGGCCGGGCCAAGTTCGATCTGCTGCGCAAGCGGGTGCTCTATGCAGCCTGAGGAGCATCACCAAAAGCGCGCAAGAGCCAACTCTTCACCGGATCTTACATCCATATCGCCGCCAACCCCAACCTCACCCAGCGCCAGCTATCTGCTGCCCTGGGTATCACGGAACGTCAGGTCGGCCGCATCGTCCAGGATCTCGCCGCAGCTGGAATGCTCCAGATCCAGCACCATGGGCGGCGCAACGCCTATGTCGTGAACCCCGACGCACATTTCCGCCATCCAACCCTCGCCCACATTCCGCTGCGCCGCATCATCACGGCAGTAGTACCAGAACTCGTGCAAAGGGTAGAGGCGCCTGCCGAACGAAGTGCTGAGGTAGGGGCACCTTCTAAGGGGTGGCCTGCATCATAGAACAGAGCAGTATTTGCTGGATGAAATGCATTGCTGGGGGTCTTGTCCTGTCCATCGCTTTGAGACATTCGGTGCCATTTGATTTTTGTTCGGAGACCTATTATAATATTATGTCAACCGGAGAGAATAAATTGTGCCTCCGAGGTACCTGGTTGGTATGGATGTGATGTCCTGAGTAGCGAACAGGGCATTGATTTACCTCCTTCCTTCCGCTAGAGAGGGCTCAGGGTTTCCTCCTTTACCTGAGCCCTCGTTGCTTGTTACGTTACACGAGTGGCTGTATTGCTCGATGTGCCTGCCAACAGATCCGGCGACAGGTCCAGCAGATGGAGGC
>JALZCF010000658.1 GCA_030863245.1 Chloroflexota bacterium | reverse complement strand
GTGTCACGCAAGGTCTGATGGCGGGTGGGCAAGTCGCGCGCCCCGCCCGTTAACAAGTGAAGGGTGCCACGGGTGGCGTCGGTCAGGCGGGCCAGCAGAGCCTGGGGGGCGAAGAGCCGGACGCGTGCTGCAGCCAGCTCGATCGCCAGGGGGAGGCCATCCAGCTGGTGGCAGATCTCAACGACTGTTGGTGCATTGTCAGGCGTGAGGGCAAAGTTGGGCTTGACGGCCTGGGCGCGCTGGACGAATAACGCCACCGCCGCGTAGTGGGACAGGGCAACCACCCGCTCCTCTGCCCTGTGAGGCTGGTCGTGCAGATCAGGCAGCGCGAGGGGAGAGAGGGGGAACACTTGCTCACCGAGCAACTGGAGGGGCTCGCGACTGGTGACGAGCACCTTTAAGTGGGGGCAGGTAGCCAACAACCCGGCGACCAGGGGAGCGGCCACAACCACTTGTTCAAAATTGTCCAGCAGCAATAAGAGCTGTTTGTCACGTAGATAACTTTTCAGCGTTTCGAGCAGGGGCTCGCGGCCGCTCTCTTGCACGTGCAAGGTTTCGGCAATTACGGGAGCGACCAGGGCAGGATCACCGATGGGCGCTAAGGCCACGAAGAAGACGCCATCGGTGAAAACGTCGAGTAACTGACCTGCCATCTGCAAGCTCAGCCGCGTCTTGCCCATTCCACCCGGCCCCGTGATCGTTACCAGACGGATATCTTCCCGCCGCAGGAGCTCCATGAGCGCATCCATCTCCTGCTCGCGCCCGATGAGGGGCGTTGGCATAATGGGCAGGTTATTGGGCCGCGCGCCAAGACTCTTAAGCGGAGGAAAGTCGGCGGGCAAGCCAGGCACGACGAGTTGGAAAACCTGCTCGGGCTGGGTGAGGTCTTTGAGACGATGTTGGCCTAGGTCTTGGAGGGAGGCGTCATCCGGGAGGGTCTCGCGCGCTAAGCGGACGGTGGCCAGGGAGAGAAGGGTCTGGCCGGGATGGGCCAGGCTGCGCAAGCGCGCACAGCGATTGACATCGGAGCCGTAGTAATCGCCCGCCCGGAGGTCCGCCTCGCCGGTATGCAGCGCCATCCGCACACGCAGCGGCACCGGTAGCGGCCAGGGCTCATCGATGAGGGCTTGCTGCAGGGCACAGGCCGCCGCGACGGCATTCGAGGCGCGCGCGAAGACGACAAAGTGGCTATCTCCCTCACCACGCGGCTTGACCACCTGCCCGTCGTGGGCAGCCACCACCCCCTCTACCAGCACATCGTGGCGCTGCATCGCGGTCCGCATTCCCTCCGGATGCTGCTCCCACAGCGTCGTGCTCCCGGCAACATCCATAAAGCAGAAGGTTACCGTCCCTGTTGGCAAACTCACTCTGACTCCTCACCCTTCAAGTGGCTTCAGTGCCATATTGTATCACCCTTCATGAAGAAGTGGTAAGCCGCTTGACGCTCCCACGATATCGTTTCCTGTGGAGCCACCTGTGCTGGGCGCGCTGCAGCTGCTTGGTAGTCACGTTCTACGCGAACACGCTCAGTTTCTTGTCATGAATCTTGTTACCTATCCAGTCTGACCAACGAGGCGGGGCTATGGTAGGACACCGGCCCCGTATTGAGTATCAGAGGTGATACCGCCTCTAGGGAACAAGAATTGCTTTCCCAACTCACTATATATCGACAAACAAAGCGGGGCAGAGCCATATGAAATACCGACTTCTCGGACGCACCAAACTGGAAGTATCGGTAGTCGGCCTGGGAACATGGCAATTCGGCGGCGAGTGGGGAGAGAGATTCTCTGCTGCAGAAGTGGAGCGAATTCTCAGGCGTGGCCGTGAACTGGGTATCAATCTACTCGATACCGCGGAGTGCTATGGCGACCACCTCTCGGAAAGCTTGATCGGCGAGGCCATCCAGGGCACGCGCGATGAATGGATCGTAGCGACCAAGTTCGGGCATCACTTCAACGCCCCCTTTGACCGCACCGACCGTTGGTCCGTGAACGCCGTCCAACAGCAACTGGAAGACTCGCTCCGAGCACTCGATACCGACTATATCGATCTCTACCAGTTCCATTCGGGTGACAACCAAGCATTCGATCAACCGAAGCTGTGGGAGATGTTGAATCGGCAGGTGGACGCCGGAAAGATACGCTTCCTCGGCATCTCGCTCGGCAACAACGACAATCTATACCAAACAGAACAGGCCACCGAGGTGGGAGCCGACGTGATCCAGGTAGTCTACAACCGGCTGGATCGAACAGCGGAGGAACGAGTCTTTCCCTCCTGTCGCGCGCAGAACCTCGGCGTTCTCACACGCGTGCCGCTGGCCAGTGGCCTCTTAAGCGGCAAATATCGGCCCGGGCATCAGTTTACTGATCCGGAGGATGTACGCTCGCAGCGCGACCCACGTGAAATTCAAGAGCAACTGCAGCGCGTCCAAGCGATCCGGCGCGAGCAGGTGCCGCAACACATCGAGATGGCATCTTGGGCCCTCGCCTGGTGCCTCCAACATCCGGCGGTCACCTGCGTGATCCCCGGTTGCAAATCGGTGGAGCAAGTGGAATCTAACGCGAGGGCCGCTTCCCTTGCTCTGGTACGCGAGGACCACCCTCAGG
>JALZCF010000648.1 GCA_030863245.1 Chloroflexota bacterium | reverse complement strand
CCGCACTCCGTAGGGCCCTACGCCGCGTACCGCCCATAATCTCGAGCAGTCTGGCACATCAGCTCGATCATCCCCGGCTGCGTATGGAAGATCTGGCCCGTGGAGCGGAGGATGTAGCCGCCCCCCTCCGCCGCCGCATCGATGCAGCGTTTGACCTCGTCGACCACCTCCTGCGGCTCCTCGCTCTTGAGCACATGCTCGTTGAAGCCGCCGAACAGGCAGATGCGATCCCCCACGCGCTGCTTGACATCCGCTAGCTCGAAGTCGCCCGAGGTCTTCTTGGAGGTAATCGTCTCCAACGCATCCGCGCCCGTCTCCACCATATCCTCCAGAAACTGCGTCCCGCGCCCACAATTGTGGAAGCTGACCAGGTAGCCGGCCTCATGCGCGGCCTGCACGCACTCTTCATCATAGGGTTTGATGAACTCGCGGAAGACCTGTGGCGCTAGCCCTACCCCTACCCACGTCTCGTTCATCGAGATCGAGTGAATCCCGGTCTCACCGAGTCGTCTGTAGAAGCCTTTGAGCCAGTCTGTACAGACACGCATCAGGTCGTGCACGAACTCTGGGCGGTCGTAGATGTCCAGCGATAGGTTCACCAGCCCGCGCACTTCCGCTGCCATATCCCAAGGGCCAACCACGTGATGGAGCCACCAGGCCTCATCGCCAACTTTCTCTACCATCTCTTTCAGGACGGTCATATCGTAGAGGTCGGCGCTGGGGAAGTGGCGGAAGGCCTTGAGCTTCTCTTCCGGGTTGTCACCCTTGAGCAGGTAATCCTGGGAGGAGGTGCCATACCCATCCTCGGTCCGGTAACTGTAGTCGAGATTGCCATCCGGGGTACGGATGGTGTGTTCGTGCTCGCGCCACCCCTCCCCGCGCGCCCGCTCCACGAACTCCTCTTCCCACGTATCCGTTTTCCAAGGACGCGGGAATAGCATGCGTGGCCAGATCTCGTGCTCGCCAACATGTTGGCTGTAGGTGGTGATCATGGGGTCCATGCCCAGATCCTTCTGCATCTGGACGATGCTGCCCATCGGGTCCTCGATCCACCACTCCAGCATCTCGTACATCGTTTTATCCTTCGGCTTCAACTCCCGTATCAACGGTAATCCCAGCCAAGAGTGGATCGGCACCCGGTCCGGAATACCGCTTCGCGTGAACACCATCCGCGTTCGTTCTGCTACCTTCATCATGACCTCCTATGTTTGATACAACCCCGATGTGGCGTTTACGAGCGCCCGCATGTTCTCCACCGGAATCTCCGGCCACAGATCGCACCCTGGCCAGATGGCATCTACCCCTGCCCTTAGTGCCGTTTCCACTGCTCGCTGCACGTCCTGTGCTGTCCCGTTCGCCAGCACGCCTACCGGGTCTATATTACCGAAGAGCAAGATATCCTCTAAAACCTCCCGGGCGCGCGCAAGGTCGGCTTCCTGATCCACACTGATCGCTTCCGCACCCGCCTGCGCAAGTAAGGCCATTGCTCGGGTGGTATTCCCACAGACGCTGAGCACGCGTGGCGCAGGTAGAGCCGATAGAAGCCGCTGCAGGGGAGGCAACACAAGGCTTTCGAACCGCTTGGGCCCCAGATAGCCAGGGGAGCCGCCCATCTCATGAATCGTCAAAAAGTCTGCACCCGCCTCCCGATAGGCAAGTGCCACCTCGGCCAGCAGTGTTGCCAGACGATCGAGCACTCCCGCGACGGCGGCAATCTCTTCCACCAGGCTTCGCATCAGCCCTGTCTGCTCCACGACGAACATTGCCAGCGTCATGGGCCCGGGCACAAACGCGCCGATGGCCACCTCCTCTCCAACCGTCTCTTTCAAATGACGCAGCACCTCTACCACGATTGGAATTCGTCCGCGCGTCAGAAACTCGCGTGGCGAGGGCAGGATAAGATCAGCTGGAGCGGAAGCAATGGGTTGCTCGACGATAGGAAACATGAAGGCGCTCGAATCTGTTCGGAAATCGATCGTCGCGCCGAGCGCTTCGGCCTCCACACAGAGATCCGGCGGCACGGTGACGGATTCGAAACCGAAGAGGCGATAGGTTGTCGTCGCCGCCTGCGCCATGGAGAGGGGATCGCGATAGATAGCGTGGAAGGGGATCTGCTCGTTTGCCAGACCTGGCACGGTGAGGCTGATTAGACCACTGAAACAGGGCACGCGCGAGATGGCCTCGCCCCGTAACAGGGCAAGCACATCTGTTCGTGATGTTGCGCGTATTATTTGCTCGCGTATACCCATTTCCGATTTTTCCGCTTCTGTGCGATTGGTCCTCATCATTGAGCAGCAGGGGGCACGCTCTGTCAGTCGGCCGTTCTGCCTCGCCTTTGTTGGATCATAGCAACTAACCGCTCACGTGGGTAGGCGTCGTCGAGTTCGGCGACGACGGCGTCCAGTACCTCCTGTGCGCTGCCCTCTCGCTCTTCAACTGATCCCCATTCCCACGCGCTGAGGTACGCCTCGCTGCCAGTGCTTCCCTCTGCCATGGCCGCTGCGTCGACCGATTCGCTAAAACGATCCGGCAGCATGGCCTTTACAACGCCGCTATCGTCTTCGGCTTTGACTTGAACCGGGAATTCCTTCCAGTACATGATCTGGTAACGCGCCATCTTACACTCCCTGCACGCTTGGCTCGGCGACCCGTCCCAAGCCCAACTCCTCCAGGTCGGGGAATTGCAGCACCGAGATAAAGGAGTCGTTGAAGTCGGCCCGGCCGGAAAGCTCATGGTACTCGACGATGGTGGGGAGGGAGCGAGCTACCTCGCGCTCGCGGAAGGAGAGTAATGCCATCTTGGCCCCCTCGCCAGCGGCGTTCCCCACCGCTTTGATGCGTTCGACGGGTACCGGCGGGACGAGCCCGATGATGCGGGCGCTCTGGGGATTGATGTAGCTGCCGAAGGAGCCGGCAAGATACACTTCCTCCAGATCGGCCACGGTCACGCCGAGCTCGCGCATGACGACGTCGATCCCGCTGGCGATCGCGCCCTTGGCAAACTGTAGCTCGCGGATGTCGCGTTGCGTCAGGGTTACTCGGCGCCCGTGCCCTGTTTCGTCTTCCCACGCGAGGACGAAGGCCTTCATGCCATCTTTGGCTGTTACGATCCGTCGGGCGATCTCGGATGGGAAGCGCTCCGCTGCTTGCTCCTGGGTGATCAGGCGGCCGGAAAAGTCGAGAATGTCATTCAGACGCAACTGGGCGACGGCATCTACCATACCGGAGCCGCAGAGACCGATTGGCGGCACATCCCCGATGACCTGTAGCTGGATCGATTCCGGTGTGATAGTGACTGCCTCGATGGCGCCGTCGTCGGCGCGCATGCCGTGCTCGATCTGTGCGCCCTCGAATGCTGGGCCGGCGGGGGCTGCTGTCGCTACCGTGCGTGCGGCCGATCCCAGGATAATCTCTCCGTTGGTGCCCACGTCGACCAGCAGGCGCACACCCGCTTCCTGTGCCAGTCCGGTTGCCATCAGTCCGCCGACCAGATCGGCGCCGACGTAGGCACCCAGATGGGGGAGCAGATGGAGCTGCGCGCGCGGGTGGATGTGAAGGCCGAGCTCGTCGGCCCAGCTCTGCACCATCTCCTCCACCACGGGAATGAAGGGTGTGACGCCGATGGCTTCGGGATCCAAGGCGAGCAGGAGGTGGAGCATGGTTGCGTTGCCTGCAGCCACCACCTCGTACACTTCGTGCGGCTCGACCGCAGCCTCCGCCAGTAACTGCTCGATCAACTCGTTGAGCGTCGCGATGATCTTGTCGTGTAACTGTTCCAGGCCATCCTCGTGCATCATGCAATGGCTGATGCGTGAGATGACGTCTGCGCCGTAGATGGCTTGGCCGTTCAAGGCGGATTGGACGGCGGCCGGGGTGCCGGTGCGAAGATCCATGAGCATGCCGACTACGGTCGTCGTGCCGATGTCGAACGCGAGTCCGTAACTACGCGCGGTGGTATCGCCCGGCTCCACGCCAATCAGTTCCTGGCCGACGACCACGGCGGTCACCTGCCATTGGGAATCACGCAGGAGCCGTGGCAGCTGGCGTAACACCGGGAGGGAGGCGGTGACCTCGAATCCTTGTGCCTCTAGGGCATCACGCAGGCGAGTGTAATCACTCCGTTGATCCTGTAGGGAGGGCGGCTCCAGCTGGAGGGCTACCTTGTGCACGTTCGGATCGAGAATGATGTGGCGGCCGAAGCCCATCAATGCGGCTTTCGGGTTGCCCATCAGGCGCGGGACCTCGCATACCACATCCTCATATACCTCGGCGCGGCAGGAGAGGCGCCACCCTTCCGCGAGCTCCTCCTCGCTGAATACCTTGTGATCTGCCGCAGTCGTGCCGTTCTGGCCCTGAAGGAGGCGAACCTTGCAC
>JALZCF010000630.1 GCA_030863245.1 Chloroflexota bacterium | reverse complement strand
GCTCATGGGCGGGTTGACGCGTTGCCGGGTCCTGGGGAAAGGTGGTCTGCAGCCGGAAGAACTCCCTGCCCCATACATGAGCCCGAAAGCGCTGGAGGTCGCTCACGCAGCGCAATACCTCCACTCTGATAGTGAATGTTTCGTCCAGTTCGATATCAAACTCCACCACTGTTATGAGTTCGTAAACAGGACTTGTGATATGTGAATGCTGAATAGGCATCGCTTTAGGGAGAACGGATTCAGCTATACAGATAGGTCATCTTCAGCTGCGCCAGCCGGGCTCATTACGCCCAGTTTACGTTGGGCCTGTCTGTTATATGGCAGTTGCCAACTGTCATACCAGCTGTGGCATAAAGCCTCACAAATAATACCAGTTGCGGTACAAAACCTCACAAACAAGGGAAGAAAGGCCGGAAGTAGGCACTTTAGTGTGAGTGAGCCCGGTACTCATACTAAAGTGCCTACTACCAACCGCTGCGACCTCTCCACGAACTCTACATAATGAGGAAGCCCGCCGGGCTGTTGTGATACAGTCCTTCCGGGTCAGGATGTGCGTCCCTTTTTTGTGGTGGGCGCGGGTGGTAGGGATGGCCACGGCAGACGGTCCCTACAAGAATGGGACGCACACCCTCCGGGTCAACCCCTGCGTCACGTCTCTATGCTATACTTTGTGACGTCTTTTTATGAATCACAAGCTAGGAGGTGTCATGTGGCTCAATCCGCTGCTACCCCTGTACCGCTCGCGGTACCCCCTACCACAGCACTCACCATCCCGCCCGAGGTGCATTACGACGATGAGGCCCTCTTCGACTTCTGTGCGACCCATCCTGAGTGGCGAATCGAGCGCACGGCAACGGGGGAGTTGGTTTTGATGTCCCCAACTGGCGGCGAGACCGGCCGCCGCAACGCCTTGCTTACAGCGGCCCTCGTGGTCTGGGCGGAACAGGACGGAAGCGGGGTGGCGTTTGACTCTTCCACTGGCTTTCGTCTGCCGGATGGCGCGGTGCGCTCCCCCGACGCGGCGTGGGTCCTTCGCCAGCGCCTCGCCACGCTCAGCGCGGAAGAGCAGCAGCACTTCCTCCCGCTCTGCCCTGACTTCGTCATCGAGCTTCGTTCGGCCACGGACGACCTCGCGCCGCTCCTTGCCAAAATGGAGGCCTACCAGGCGAACGGGGCGAGCCTGGGTTGGCTGATTGACCCGTCGGCGCAGCGCATCTACGTCTACCGGGCCGCGCTGCCCGTGGAGCAGTTGGACGCACCCGCTGAGATCTCGGCAGCTCCCGTATTACCCGGATTTTCCCTCTCGCTCGGCGCCATCTGGGCTTCCGGCTTCTAAAGAACCTGCATGGCCCCGCTCGCCCACCATGCTGCCGAGCCGCTCGCGGCAGACCTGCTCTGTTATCTCGCAAGCGTGGAAGTGTAGAAGTGTAGAAGTGTAGAAGCGTAGAAGTGTAGAAGGGCGTGGCAACCGGTAGTAACGATCCGCCGCTCAAGTACCGCCTCGCCCGGTTGCCCCACCCCTACGCTACGCCGCCTTTGCCGGAGGCGTCAGTATCATCCGTTCCTTGCTCCTGGCTGTTTTTCTCCTTAATTCTTCAGGCTAAAATGTCCGCTTTTGGCGATTTTCCGGCTAAATTTCTCGAAAAGCGGACATTTCGGACATCACACACGCCGCAAAAAATGTCCGAACCGGACATTTCAGACACCACCCAAGCGCCCCGATCCCTGTCTCATTGTCCCCATTTTTGACCCAAAATCCCCGAAAATCAGACACAAATCAGCCACTTCAGATATCGCTCCTGCTCCCCACTTGCCGCTTTCCTTGCTTTGTCACGCGTGCCATCTGATTGCGGAGATCATCCCTGAGTTATGGATGCTGCGCCAGTACACCGAACAGGTCAATGGGCCGACTGCCGTGCAGAGCTACCACAACATTACGGTCGTGAGGCGCACCGGCAGCTTGTCGCGCTGGGCGTGGAGGCGCTTGGCCACCCGTTCCACTGCGTCCTCCTGTGCGGGCGAGAGGGTGAGGTCGTGGTTCGCGAGGGGAACCCAGCGATAGTCCCGAATCTCGCCCTCTTGAAGGTCCGGCTCGGCGGCGGGGACGCGTAGCAGGTAGATCAGATGGATCGCCTCGCCCTCCCCGTGAGCGGAGATAATGTCCTCGACGGTTGGCTCCAGGCCCGTCTCCTCACGGATCTCGCGGATGAGGCCATCGGTTGGGCCCTCACCCCGCTTTAGCAGGCCACCGGGCAAGCCCCAGGGGTTCTCCTCGCGGAAGCGATGTTTGAGCACGAGCATCTGGTTCTGCGGGTTGAGGCAGATCCCGGCGGCCGAGACCCGGAAGGCGTCGGCGCCGGCCATGAGGAGGAGGTTTCTTAGCTGTTCCGGGGCGTGCCGCCAAAGGGGCGCCAGCCAGCGTCTCCAAGCCGTATCGTTAGAAGTCGTAGGTTGCCCCCCATTGGGATATGGTCGATTCGATGCCATGTTGCTCACGCAGCACGTTCTGGAGCGCGACGGGGGCTTCCTCCTCGCCGTGGATGAGCAGGGTGTGGGGCTTGCCCGCGGCCGTGACCCAGCGGACGAGGCCGGCCTGGTCGGCGTGGGCGCTGAAGCCGTCGATCTCGACGATCTTTGCGTTCACCTGGTACTCCTCGTCGTCGATACTGACGCGGGTCGCGCCGTCGACCAACTCGCGCCCTAGCGTGCCCTCTGCCTGGTAGCCCACGAAGACAACGGCGCTCTCCGGCCGCTCGAGGTTCTCTTTGAGGTGGTTCAAGATACGCCCACCGCTTGCCATGCCGCTGCCCGCCATGATGACCGCGCCGTAGGTCAGGTCTGCGATCTCGCGTGATTCTCGTGAGGCGATGGTGAAGCGCACGTCCTCCCAGCGGAAGGGGCTATCGCCGCGTTGGATGTACGCCCTCACGGTATCTGTTAGCTGCTCGGGATAGCGGCGGTAGAGCTGGGTGAAGCGAATGCCGAGTGGCGAATCGAGGAATACTTTCAAGCGACGGGGCAGGCGACGCTTGTCGTAGGCGATGCGCAGCTGGTGCAGCACGTCCTGCGTGCGCTCCAGGGCAAAAGAAGGAATCAGTACATTGCCACCCTCACGCGTTGCCTCATGAATGATATCCACGAGATTATCGATCGCCTCGTGCATCGGCGCGTGGAGCTGGTCGCCGTAGGTACTCTCCAGTAGCGCCACATCCGCCCGATCGGGTAGGTCGGGATCGGGCACGACATGCGGTCCCCAGTGACCTATGTCGCCGCTGGCGACGAGACGGTGGGTACGGCCCGTGAACTCGACAAAGGAGGAGCCCAGGATGTGGCCGGCATGGCGGAGGCAGACCATCACCCCCTTGATGAGGAAGGGATCCTCCAGCCGAACGGTCTGGATCGCGTCTAGCGTCTCGTAGACATCCTGCTCGATGTAGAGCGGAGGCGGAACGGGCGGGCCACCCTCGACGTGGCCACGCTGGCGGCGGTAATCCTCTGCCTGGATGCGCGCGCTGTCTACCAGGATGAGCCGTGCTACGTCGCGCGTGGCGTGCGTCGCATAAATTGGCCCCTGGTAGCCCTGCTTCATCAGGAGGGGCATGCGACCGACGTGATCGGTGTGACCGTGCGTCAGGATTACAGCATCCAACGAGCGCGGGTCGAACCCTAGAGGATCAAGGTTTCTTTGCTGTACCTCTGGTAGGCCCTGGAACATGCCGAGATCCACCAGAATGCGCGCGCCGTCCATCTCCACGAGATGGGCGGAGCCGGTGACGGTGCCTGCTGCGCCGTATGAGGTTACACTAAGGCTCATAGTTGGTCTCCTTGGTACGTTGATATAGGATTATCGGTACCTCTCACAGGGGGTCAAGGACGTCGTCGTCTTTGACCCCTACACCTTGCTGGTCCTGCACATCCGCCGGCATGGAGCGAAGCGCCAGGTTTCCCCTGTCGAGATCACGCTCGAGTGCGGCTGTAAGTGTGTCGTGCAGCCGTAAATCAGGCTGGCGTTACCTCCATCTCCTCTGCTTTCTCGAACACGTATTCCCCGTCACGATAGTCGATCCGTACGGTGTCGCCTTCGGCAAAGCGGCCCTCGAGCATGGCGAGGGCGAGCTGGTTCTGAAGGCGGCGCTGGATGACGCGCTTGAGCGGACGGGCTCCGTAGACGGGGTCGAATCCCTCCTCGGCGAGCTGGTATTTCGCGGCGTCGGTGACTACTAGGTTCATTCCCTGTCCTTCCAGTAGGTTTCTGAGTTGTCGTAGCTGGATCTCCACGATCTTGACCAAGTCACTGCGGGATAGGGCATGGAAGATGACGATCTCATCGATGCGGTTCAGGAATTCGGGGCGGAAGTGCTGGCGTAGCGCAGCCAGGACCTCGTCCCGGGCCTCATCGATACCGAGCTCCTGAATGTAGTGGGAGCCAATGTTGGAGGTCATGATGATGATCGTGTTCTTGAAGTTCACGATCCGGCCCTGTGAGTCCGTCAACCGCCCATCGTCCAGGACCTGGAGTAGCACGTTGAAGACCTCGGGGTGTGCCTTCTCGATCTCATCAAAGAGGACAACGCTGTAGGGGCGACGGCGTACCGCCTCGGTGAGCTGGCCACCCTCCTCAAAGCCGACGTACCCAGGGGGTGCCCCAATGAGGCGGGCGACGGTGTGACGCTCCTGGTACTCCGACATGTCGATGCGCACCATCGCGTCCTCGTCGTCGAAAAGTTGCTCCGCCAGCGCGCGTGCCAGCTCGGTTTTCCCGACGCCGGTCGGGCCGAGGAAGAGGAAGCTGCCAATGGGGCGGTTGGGATCCTGCAGCCCCGCACGGGAGCGCCGCACGGCGTTCGCCACCGCGGCCACCGCCTCGCTCTGGCCGATCACGCGCTCGTGGAGGCGCTCCTCCAGTTGAACCAGCTTCTCGACCTCGCCCTCCATCAACTTGGTGACGGGGACCCCGGTCCAGCGGCTGACGATCTCGGCGACCTCCTCGGCGCCGACCTCCTCCCGCAGGAGCATCTGACCGTGCGCCTGCCGGTCGGCTACCTCGGCCTCTAATTGCTCCTGCCGACGGCGGAGTTCGAGTAAGGTCCCATACTGCAGGCGCGACGCCGTCTCATAATCGCCACGCCGTTGGGCCTGCTCGATCTCGAACTGGGTCCGCTCGATCTGTTCCTTTACATCCGCCAACTCCTGGATGAGCTGGCGCTCCTCCTCGATGCGCTGCTCCAAGGCCTCTCGTTGTGCCTGCAGGTCCTCCAGTTCTTCCTCAAGCAGCTGGAGGCGCTCCCTGGATGCCTTGTCCTTCTCCTGCTTCAGGGCCTCGCGCTCGATCTGGAGCTGCAGGATCTGCCGCTTCAACTCGTCCAGCTCCTGTGGGTCAGAAGTGATCTCCATGCGCAGGCGGCTGGCGGCCTCATCCAGCAGGTCAATCGCCTTATCCGGGAGGAAGCGATCGCTGATGTACCGGTCTGAGAGGGTTGCCGCGGCAATCACCGCGCTGTCGGTGATGCGCACGCCGTGGTGTACCTCATAGCGCTCCTTCAGTCCACGGAGGATCGAGACGGTATCCTCAACGCTTGGCTCTCCAATGAAGACAGGCTGGAAGCGGCGCTCCAGCGCGGCATCTTTCTCGATGTGCTGCCGGTACTCGTCTAGGGTCGTCGCGCCGATGGTGTGCAACTCGCCTCGCGCCAGCATCGGCTTGAGCATGTTGCCCGCATCCATCGCGCCCTCGGCTGCGCCCGCACCCACGATGGTGTGCAGCTCGTCGATGAAGAGGATAATCTCTCCCTCGGATTCCTTGATCTCGTTGAGCACCGCCTTGAGTCGCTCCTCGAACTCGCCACGATACTTCGCTCCAGCGACCAGCGAGCCCATATCCAGGGCAATGACCCGTCTATCCTTGAGGGATTCCGGCACATCCTCACGAGCGATGCGCTGGGCCAATCCCTCTACAATCGCCGTCTTGCCAACCCCCGACTCACCGATGAGCACCGGGTTATTCTTGGTACGACGGCTGAGGATCTGGATGACACGGCGGATCTCCTCGTCCCGCCCGATGACAGGGTCGAGTTTACCGCTCCGGGCGAGCTCCGTCAGGTCCTGCCCGTACTGCGTGAGCGCGTCATAGGTGCTCTCAGGATTCTGCGAGGTCACGCGGGTCGAGCCGCGGATGCTCTGCAACGCCTGGAGCACACGGTCGCGCGTGATACTGTGGCGCTGGAGGATTTCCAGCGTGCGGCTGTCGGCGTGCTCGATGAGTGCGAGCAGGAGGTGCTCGGTGCTCACATACTGGTCGCCAAACTGCTGAATCTCATCATGCGCGCCCACCAGCACCTCGCGTAGCGCGCGACTGAGTTGAGGCTCACCCGTCGGGCCGCTTACCTTCGGAAGGTTGTTGAGCGCGCTGTTGACCTCCACCCGGAGCTGCTGCAGATCTACCCCTATTCGACTGAGCACCTGGGGCACGATCCCCTCTGATTGATTGATCAGGGCCTGCACCAGGTGGAGAGGCTGCATCTCGAATTGCTGGTTGCGCTGCGCGATCTGCTGCGCCTGCATGACGGCTTCCTGCGCTTTTTGTGTAAAACGGTTGATGTTCATTGGTGCTCCTTTCTATAGATCCAAGCTGATAAAACCCCGGCCGGGCTGGTGCGTGCGCGACGCGCATGTGCTACGCACACGTGGTGGGTGAACTTCAGGTGGAGTTGGCACGCTCACTCACCTCTACGGATTTTGGACATCTTTGGATAGTTCACGTAGTAGGCGGGTGATTTCTTGTTCATGGGCCCGCCGCATGCGTTCCATTTCCTGATGTATGCGATCCATCTCGCGCTGCATCTGTAGGGTGCGGCGGCGCATGTGGACGATAACTTCGATGCCGGGGAGGTTAACGCCCAGGCTCATCAGCCGCCGCACGCGTCGCGCCTGGTCGATGGCTGACGCGTCCCAGCCCCTGTCAATGGAAATGATGCGTCGTTGTACGCATTCGAGCAAGAGGTCTACTTCCACGCGTGCCTCGCGGGCGGCGCGCATGAGGGCTTTCATCTCATCCGCTTGTTGGCTCATTCCCTAGCTCCTTCGTAGATCGCGCAGCTGCTGGAAAAGCTCCCGCTCCCGGTCGCTCAGATCCTGGGGAAGTTGGACGTTCACGCGCACGTACAGGTCGCCATGCTCGGATGGCTGCCGGAGACGGGGCATCCCCCTGCCACGCAGGCGGAAGCGCTGTTGGTTCTGGGTCTCGGGTGGGATGGTCAGCATCACTCTGCCCTCCATCGTCGGCACCGCCACCTCGCCGCCGAGGACGGCCGTGAGCAAGGGTACCTCTACGTCGGTTATCAGGTCATCGCCGTTGCGCTCGAAGCGTGGATCAGGCAGCACCTCGACCACGAGGTAGAGGTCGCCGGGCTCCCCACCGGCAATACCCTGGCCGCCCTCGCCGCTCATGCGAACCCGCGAGCCAGTTTTGACGCCGGGTGGGATCCTTACCTCTAGCTGGCGGCCATCCTTGGTCAAGCGGCGCGTTGTTCCATGGTATGCCTCCTGGAGCGTTACTTCGACCGGGTGCTCGATATCCTGTCCGGGCTGTGGACGTCGAGCGCGTGTTCTTGTTCTTGGCCCGCGTGCAAACTCCCCGCGACCGAAGAGACTCTCGAAGAAATCCGAAAAGCCAGCACCCTCGCCGAACAGATCCTCCATGTCCTCGGCGGTGGTGTAGGTGTAGGTAGAGCCGCCAGGGCGTTGCTGGGTGTACTGGCTCCAATCGAAGCCACCCCCTGCACCCGCAGCCTGTGCCTGCTCGTAGCGCCGCCAATCGCGACCAAAGCGGTCATACTTTTCACGCTTCTCCGGGTCGCTCAAGACCTCATAGGCCTCGTTGATCTCTTTGAAGCGCTCTTCCGCCTGTTGACTATTTGGGTTTACATCTGGATGATACTGCCGCGCGAGCTGCCGGTATGCTCTTTTGATCTCCTTGAGTTCCGCGTCGCGCGACACGCCGAGTACGTCGTAGTAGTCTTTGAATTCCATCTTTCAATTTCGGAATGTGGAATGCGGAATGCGGATTGTGGGTTGGATGTTGTATGTTGCGTGTTGCATGTTGCATGTTACGTTGGCTGTAGGTCGTTTATGTTTTGCGTTTTACGCGTGTCGCTTTATGTGTCCGGCTCTGTAATGTTATGGTGTCATTTTGTTTATTGAGCAGAACTCTTGCCACCGTTGGCTAGGGTGTCGGTTGTGCTTCGAGGGCTTGGCGGACCTTCTGCGCTATGTCTTGTAGGGCTGCGCCGGCGAGTGAGTTGTCGCGTAGGGCGGCGGGTTCTCCGATGTCGCCGCCCTCGCGGACGAGTGGCTCGAAGGGGATCTGGCCGAGGAGGGGGATGTCCATCTCGTCGGCGAGTGCCTGGCCACCGCCTGCTCCAAAGAGGTGATGGCGGGTGCCGCATTCGTCGCACAGGAAGTAGCTCATGTTCTCGACCACGCCGAGGACAGGGATATCCAGGCGGCGGAACATGCCAATCGCCTTGCGGGCGTCGTCCGAGGCAACAGCCTGCGGGGTGACGACGACGATGGCCCCGTCGGGCTGGGCGTGTTTGCCTAAGGAGAGTGCGATGTCGCCGGTACCGGGAGGCAGGTCCACGACGAGGGTGTCCAGCTCGCCCCACTCTACATTGTGCAGGAACTGGCGGAGCAATTTGTCGGTCATCGGCCCACGCCAGACCACTGCTTTCTCCGGCTCGACCAGAAAGCCAACAGAGATGAGTTTTACCCCGTGGATCTCGGCAGGCACCATGCCGCGCTCTCCTGTCGGTGGGAGTTCTTCCACCCCCACCATGCGCGGGATGTTCGGGCCGAAGATGTCCGCATCCATCAGACCCACGCGCTGTCCCTGCTGTGCTAGCGCCATCGCAAGGTTTACCGCAACAGTAGACTTCCCAACCCCGCCCTTACCGCTTCCCACCGCGACGACGTGGCGAATATTGGGAAGGTGGGGACGCTTCACGCGCTCCTCTGGCTTCGCGGGTTCCGGCATCCTGCGCTGGACGCCATACACGTGTACGGCTTCGACCCCTTCCACCTGCTCTATCGCTTCCCGAACAGCGCTAGAAATGGCCTGCTGTGGCCTTGACCCCAGATGGGCGATGGCCAAATCGATCGTTACCGTTCCCGTTTCCTCGTCAATCTCCAAATTCTGGACCGCACCGAGGATATTGCGATCAAAGCCAGGGAAGGTGACTGTCTTTAGGGTCCCCCAGATTTGCTCTTTGTTGATCATGCGCTTTTCTCCTTGATCCATGTCAGTGGTTAATGATCAATGGTCGGTGGGTAGGTAGTAGATGGTAGGTGGTAGATGGTAGATGGAGAATTCCTATCTACTATCTACTATTATACTACCACACAAAGCTTGTCTTTTTCTCTCGTGGATAACTCAGTTAGTGAATATTGCTGCGTAACAAAATTCACTCTCGTCCGTTATATATAGCGCCGAACACTTGAAGCGAAAGATCAACTCCGCAGATTGCGTTTACGTTTTGCGTCTTACTGAGCCGAGTATGGACATCTAAAGGTTTACGTGGCGTGTGTAGCCGACCGCATTCACCTTGCGACTTTAGTTCTCTGCGCTCGGCTCAGTATATTTCACGAATGGAGATTCATATGGTCGGCTCAACCAGAGCATGGTGGCCTTCCTCGGAGAGCGACCGCTGCTACACGTGGTCGCTCACATCATTATTCAGTGCGGTTGTTTTGTTAGGAACGTGGCAAGTATCTCTCTCCGTTTAACCCGCGCACTCCGTTCGGCATTCACACACGATGAAACCGACGATGGTGTCCTTATTCGCCGTGCGCGTGACGGCGATACGGAGGCATTCGGCACGCTCTACGTGCGCTACCTCGATCCCATCTATCGATACATCTATTTCAGGATGGGAGAGCAGAGTGAAGCCGAAGACATCACGGAACAGGTGTTCCTGAAAGCATGGGAAGCTTTGCCGGGTTATGAACAGCGGGGTCATCCTTTCTCTAGTTGGCTCTACCGCATCGCTGGCAATATGGTTGTCGATTACCATCGACGCGCGGAAACGGTGCGGCTTGCGGAGGTTGCGGACGAGGTTATCATGCAGGAGATGCCGGTCAACCCAGCGGAGCAGGTGATCCGTCGGGAAGAGATGGCCACTCTGGCCAAGGCGATTGCTCAGCTACCGGATGAGCAGCAGCAAACGATCATCCTACGCTTTATCGAAGGGCTAAGTCATAGCGAGGTTGCCGACCTTCTAGGCAAGAGCGAAGGAGCTTGCCGGGCGCTTCAATACCGAGCACTTGCCGCGCTCGCCCAGCAACTTAAACGAGTTGGGGCAGAATGAGCATGAAAATCGAAGAGATTCTTGCCGACTGTTTGACCGCCCTCGAGGAAGAGGGGAGTACCGTTGAAGCGTGTCTGATACGCTACCCGGCACAACGAGAGGAACTGGAGCCTCTATTATCTCTTGCTGTACAGCTACGGGAAGCGCGTGCGCTGACGGCGCCACCTGAGTATCGGCAAGTCAGCTCAACGCGCTTGCGTAATCTCATCGCGGCGCGGCCACGTACTACAATGCCTTCCCACGTACCACAATCTGTCATTCCCAATGCTTCCCGTAGGTGGCATATTGCTTCCACGCTTCCGAGCAAATTGGGAATGCAGATTCTTATCCCTATTCTCGTTGTGATTCTAACAGTAATGGGCGGAGGAGGGGCTGTTGTAGCCTCGGTCCATGCGCTTCCCACAGACACCCTCTACCCGGTCAAGCAAGCCGTCGAGGCAGTGCGACTGGCCGCTTCGCTCAGCAGCGCAAAGGATCTTGAACTGCATCTTGCGTTCGCGACCAAACGCTTGGAAGAGGCTGTAGCCCTTCTGGAAAGCGATCGGCCGGAGGCTGCCAAGGGAACCTTAGAGCGCTACGTGGCTCAGATCGAAGCTGCACGTTCGCTCATCGAACAAGAAGATGAGAGCACCGTGACGGGGGCAGCCCTAGGTACTCTCTTTATGGAGAGCCTAAGCATTCACGAAGCGCGCTTGACAGAGCTGCGCGAGCAGGTGCCGTCAGACGTCCACGACGCTCTGAACCAGGCGATAGAGGTTTCCCAGCGCGGGCCAGCGAGCGAAGCGGAGCCGATCATCGACAGAGAAGATGAATCCGAAGCGCTGCCGGTTGAGCTCCCCGTTCAGGAACCAGCCGAGGGAGTGCCAGCTGAGGGCGGACCACCCGACGAACCGCCCGGTGCTAGTAATGATCCACCTGATGAACCACCGGGTGACGGTCCCTCAGATGAGCCATCCGATGATGGGAATGGTCCGCCTGATGAACCACCTGGTAATGGGAACGGTCCACCTGACGAGCCGCCCGGTGCTAGTAATGATCCACCTGACGAACCACCGGGTGACGGGAATGGTCCACCTGACGAGCCACCGGACAATGGCAATGGTCCGCCTGACGAACCACCTGGTGATAGTAACGGTCCACCTGGTAGTGGTGATGGTCCGCCTGATGAACCACCCGGTAATGGGAACGGTCCACCTGACGAGCCGCCCGGTGATGGAAATGGTCCGCCTGATGAGCCACCGGGTAATGGCAATGGTCCGCCTGACGAACCGCCTGGCGGTGGTCGGCCGAGCACTCGCCCATAGGTTACTCCTCTCCGAACCGCACATGTCGTGCATGCTCGGAGAGGAGTAGCTGCCACAAGCAAGATAGGGAATGAAGGATGAGTATAATGATGGAGCCGATCCGAGTGCTCCTAGTCGATGATCATGAATTGGTACGTGCTGGGCTACGACTTCTAATTGAGGCCCATGAACGGCTGATGGTAGTGGGTGAGAGCGATACCCGAAACGGGCTGTGCTGCATGGCAAGGAAGCAGCAGCCGGATATTATCGTCCTCGATGTGGATGATAACCAGGCGATCGATATCATCCCCGAGCTACGTACTGCAGCCGATTGTGCGCAGTTGATTGTACTGACGGAAGGGAAGCAGCCGGACGTGCAGCATGAGGCCGTGTATCGGGGCGCGCAAGGGATCGTCTTGAAGGAGCAGGGCCCCGCCGTGTTGTGGAAGGCAATCCAGAAGGTATATGAGGGGGAGGTCTGGATGAACCGCTCCATGATGGCCCGCGTCCTCGATGCCATGCGCAACGCCAAGCAGCAACGCTCTGTGGAAGAGGAGCGGATTGCCACTTTGACCGAGCGCGAACGCGAGGTGATCGTGCTCATTGGCGACGGGATGCGGAATCAGGAGATTGCCGCGCGCTTACACATCAGCGAATCGACCGTTGGTCATCATCTCTCCTCCATCTACAGTAAGTTGGACGTCTCCGACCGCCTAGAGCTGCTCATCTTCGCCTATCGGCACCGCATCGTTGACCTCCCTCGCTAGCCATACCCCCTGATAAAAGGAGTGAGCCGGGCACGTGAGTCGTGACGATCAGCTACTGTAAAAGGCGCTGTCGCGGCATTTATCTTTGTAACAGAGTGTGTGCCTAGCAAGGCTAGGCGGGCACAGGTAGTTCAGATAATCCCAAACAGTGTTACAAGGAGAGGTGTCATGGGCGAGCGGTTAAAGCGAATCGATGAGATTCAAGAAGAGTATGAGGAGATTGAGCACACGCTAACGGCATTGAGAGGGGTCCAGGCGGAGCTAGCAGGGAAACAGGCGCGCCTGAACATCCTACGACAGTTTCTCAACCGAGGGGTCACACATTCCCATTCTGTAGGCTGGGTCGCGGGCAGTAGCAAGAAGTGACGTAATGCCGGGTGTGGCGCGAAACATCGCAAATGAGCACGTGGGTCCGTAGTACACGCTTCAACGTGCGTGAAGGCGAATGCACACTGAAGTGTGTACTACGGACCTCGGGTCGCAACTGCTGTTAATGTATTCGCTTCTCTGGATCACGATGCACGGAGTTGCGAGATAATCCCATCCAGCATTTCCTCTGTGACGGGCCCAATGTGGCTGCCGATAATCTGGCCGTCCCGGTTGATGAAAAAGGTGGTGGGAAGACCGACCACGCGGAATTTATCGGCTAGTTTTCCCTCCTGGTCGAGCAGGATGGGGAAGTCAAGGTCCAGTTCCTCGACAAACGCGCGGGCATCGGCAGCACTTTCCTCGTAGTTCACTCCGACGACGATCACATCCTCGTTCTCCGCGTGTACGGCTGCGAGCGTGGGCATCTCGGTCCGGCACGGATAGCACCAGGTCGCCCAGAAATTCAAAATGACGTTCGTGCCACGCCATTCCTCTAACGAGAGCTCCTCACCCTCCAAGTTCGGTAGCGCCAACGTTGGCACTGGACCCGGTGTCACCGTCGGGAACGGTGTGGGGGTAGGGATGGCACTCGTGGGCCACACGATATCTTCCTCTGCCACCTGGAGTGGATCAGGGGTAGCACAACTTACCACGCTTATCAGTAGAGATATCAGAATAATCCAACGCCACATACTCTTACGAGATCGCCCCTTTCCGGCGGTGCATGTTGCATGTTGCATGTTGCGTGGTGCATGAACTTTAGGCGTGGATCCTGGCTAGAAGTTCACGCACTCCGCATTCCCCATTCCCCATTCCCCATTTGACTCATTCCGCAATTGTCACGGTCGATATAGTACCTTATAGATGCGACCGGGTCCCCAATCGGCGATGTAGAGGGCGCCCTCCGGTCCCACTGCTACGTCGAGGGGGAGCTCGAGATCGGTGACAAAGGGTGTAACGGTGGTCGTAAAGGTGTCGCCGCTGGGAGTGAGTTGGACGCGCACGATGCGGTAGGCGTCCTCGATGTGGCTCCAGAGGGCGACGAAGAGGTTATCATGGTACTCGGCCGGGAACTGACCGGCCTCATAGGCAGTGATCCCGTTAGCGCTTGCGTGAGGCACGAAGGTCGCGATGGCGGGCCGAGTGCCCTCACATCTCGCAGGATCGTTCCACGAGGGATGGGGCTCGACCTCCCAAGGGGCACGCGTGACACAGTAGGGCCAGCCGTAGTCCTCGCCCGGGATGATGTGGTTCAACTCGTCTGGCGGGCCGTAATCCGCACCGTTGTCGGTGGCAAAGATGCTCCCATCACGTCGTACGACCAAGTCATACGCGTTCCGTACACCCGTCGCAACGTATTCCAGGCTCTCTTGACCCTGGTCGGGATGCGCCCGCAGGATCCCGGCATGCCATGGCACGCCCTCGACCTCACCGTGATCGCTGTTGGCCCCCTGGGAGACGTACAGCCACCCGTCCGGCCCGAATTGGATCCCCTCGGTCTGGTGCATCTCGGCGTAGCAACAGAACATCCCAGTCAGGAAAGGTACACGCTCCTCTGCCACGCCATCACCGTCCTTGTCGCGCAGGATCGTGACGCCGCCACGATGGGAGACATAGAGATCATTCGTGCCAGGTCGGAAAGCCAAGCCGACGGGTACATTGAATCCATCTGCGTAAGTCCCGCGTGTGCCATCCAGCCCGATACGGACGATCGGCCCCGCCATGCTACTGACATACATGGCGCCATAGCTGTCCCACGTTATGCTTGTAGGATTTTCGATCGGGTCATCCGCCGTATTGGCGACAAGATAGATGGCGAAGCCGGGTTCCTGCGCTTTGGGGTATCGCCCGTCGGTCCATGTCGGCAGCGGGGGCGGGGGTCCGAGTGTCGGGGTGGCCGAGGGTGTTGGAGCCGAGGCAGCTACCGTTGCGGTTGCCGCCGGCCGGGCGGTCGTAGCGGCCGAGACGGGGGTAAGCACCGCTGCTATTTCTCCATCCGCAAGTACTTTTTTGAAGGCATCCCCCAACAGAATGCCGCGCGTCACCCCACTCGTAGCATCATGGTGCATGATGCCGCGCTGAAAACGCTGGTAGATGAAGTTGTGATTGTTTGGATCACGAGCGGGCTCGCTCGTAGGGAAGCCCCACACCTCAAGCGCCACTAGCGGACGGAGCCCGCCGGCAGTGGCGGGCGCTGCACTGAGATAGTAGTTCAAGAAGTCAACCTGCAATCCCTCCCAGACGTTGGGAACCATCCTCTCAAGATACTCTTGGACGGCCATGCCGTAGTTTGGGGTGCCGGGCGACGGTGCCTGTTCCGCTATGGCGCTCCGGTGGATCGGGAAAGTAGAGCCGTTGAGTTGGATTACCGGCATCAGATCGGGGTCAAGCAGGTTGAGCGGTCGTGCCTGATCGCCACTTGCCTGGAGCACATGCCGCTGGAAGACTTGTACCGGAAACCCCCGAAACATAAACCGTTCACTTACTGGATAGCCAAAGGTGTCGATGCCGCCCCGCGCCTGGAAGTACTCCCAAATCCGATCATCGTCGATACGATATCCTGTCTGGTCAAAATGACGTTCATCCGAAGGTGCTGCCTGAGAGGGTAGCGCACATCCACTAGTCGTGTAGAGCACCAAGCCTAGCAGGAGAAAGCAGACCAATCTTGAGCGCTTTGAGAATGATAGCATGGTTGTTCCCTGAGAAGGCTGAAGAGCATGACTGACGATTGACGACTAACCGCTGATCATTGATCACTAACCACTGCCCACTGCTGTCCAACTCCTGATAACTGTACACCGATATCCAATAATTATCCAGGCGTAGTGCCCTTCTACCGCGGCTTGAATGTAACCTGTCCACCCGTGGGATGCTTCGAGACCGTCACGTCGAGCGGGAGGAAGCGTGGGATGAGGTACTCGAGGACGCGCATGGGGAGGGTGATTTCGGAGGTAGTGAAGGTTGCCTCGCGCCCAGTGAGTGCGAGGGGGAGCATCAGAGAACGGGCGAGTTCCGGCTCGAAGGCTGCGTCGCTCCAGAAGTAGTTGCTCATCGAGGCGGTCGCATCCTCCACCACCTGCTCCGCCGACATACCCTTGTAGCTCACTGACTCAAAGCCTGCTGTCGTCTGCTCGAACTGTAGTGCTATGAAGAGGCCACTGCCTGGACCGGGCGAGCGAACGCGTGTCTCTTCCACATTGATATATTGGATCGGCTCGTTTGCCAGCGCCTCCTGGGTTGCCCGGAGCATCTGTTTCCCGACTCGTCTGTTCATCCGGGGGCTGAGCGCGACCAGCGCCCATAGTTCGAAACAATCGCCGCGCTCCTGCCAGATGAGAGAGCTGGCCGTTTCACCCGTCCATCCCCCCTCCACGAGCAGGGTGGTCTCGCCGCCACCATCGGGATACCAACCCCATTTCTCGATCTCCACTCCGACGGTCATGTCTAGCAAGGTGAGCATGGGGACAAGGGTCTCGCGCAGCCAGAAGGCACTGGGTGCGAAAGGAGTAGCATTTGCGCCACGAAAGCGGAACAGGCTGTCCTCCGCCGCACGTGCCAGCACGGGTATCAGCATCTCCATTAGTGGCGTCACCGATTCGGGCGATGGGCGGCCGGTTACCTCGCCGATATCTACCAAGCGATCCCGTGCTCGCGCCTCATTGGTAGGAACAAACCGTACCTTTTTGGCCGATAGGGCGTCGCCTTCTATCTCGGCATTGCAAACCGCGGCCATAGTACGTATTGCCGTGACATGGCGTGCGGTCACACCCGGGTTACCTGCAATCTTGCCAACTTCCTCCATCTCGAATCCGTTCCCTGTCGCACCGGCCAACGTAAGTGCACCCAACAGGAAGGTGTCGATATCGGTGAACTGGCTGCCGTCAAGAGAGACGAGGGACATTAGGAATGCGGAGTGCGGAGTGCGGAATGCGGAATAGGGTCCATGTGGCTGAAATCCTGGTTCGTGTTGTTTAGTGGCGGAAGTGGCGGATGCCAGTGGTGACCATCGCTGCGTGGTGTTCATTGGCCACGGCGAGCACCTCGTCGTCGCGGACGGAGCCACCGGGGTGGATAATGGCAGTGACGCCAGCGCGGACGGCTGCCTCGACGCCATCGGGGAAGGGGAAGAAGGCATCGGAGGCCATGATCGATCCTTCGGCCTGGTCACCTGCCTTCTTTATCGCTAGTTCCACCGCGTCCACGCGGCTGGGCTGCCCGGTGCCAATGCCGACGGTAGTGAAGCCGCCTTCGGTGGCACGAGCAAGGAGGATGGCATTGGACTTCACACCGACGAGAGCCCGCCAGGCAAATTCCATCGTCCTCTGTTCCTCCTCGGTCGGCTCGCGCTCGCTGACAACCGTCATCTGGATCGCCGCTTCTGGCTTGTCACGCTCCTGCATGATGAAACCACCTGGAATGGTGCGCACCTCCACATCACTACCGGTCAGCGGCGGCACGCGGAGTAAGCGACGGTTCTGCTTCTCGCGCAACAGATCAAGCGCATCTGCTTCAAAGTCGGGGGCGAGGATGATCTCGGTGAAGATCTCGTCGATGACCTTTGCCAGCTCGCGGGTCACTGGGTGGTTTACGGCCACGACCCCACCGAAGGCACTGACCGGGTCGCTGGCGAGGGCATCCTGCCAGGCCTGCACGAGCGACTCGTTCGTGGCAACGCCGCATGGCGAGGCGTGTTTCACGATGACGATGGCTGGGGTCTCGAATGCCTGCACACTGTTCCATGCTCCCTCCGCATCGAGCCAGTTGGTGTAGCTCATCCCTTTGCCCTGCAACTGTTCTGAATGAGCCAAGCCGCCTGTATCGGGTATCTGATAGAGGGCGCCGCGCTGGTGCGGGTTCTCGCCGTATCGCATCTCTTGTGCCTTCGTAGCAGCGAGCATCAGGCGATCGGGGAAGTGAGATACCCCTGTCCCACGTATCGTATCGGTCAGATAGCCAGAGATGGCGTCGTCGTATCGGGCGGTATATTGGAAGGCCTTCACAGCAAGAGCGGCGCGCATCGCCTCGCTCAAACGACCCTGCTCTCGTAGCCGGCGTAGCGCTTCGGCGTAGTCGGAGGGGTCGGAGAGGACAGTAACGTCGCGGTAGTTCTTCGCCGCCGCGCGCAACAGGGCGACACCGCCAATGTCTATCTGCTCGATGGCTTCCGGCAAAGTGACATCCGGGCGGGCGATGGTCGCCTCAAAGGGATAGAGGTTGACGGCGATTAGCTCGATCTTCACGATACCATGGCGGTGCAGCTCTGCCTGATCTTCCGGCACGTTACGGCGTGCCAAGAGTCCTCCATGCACCATCGGATGTAGCGTCTTGACGCGTCCGCCAAGCATCTCCGCATATCCCGTCACGACCTCGATCGGCGTGACCGGCACGCTTGCCTCCTTCAGCATACGTGCTGTACCACCCGTCGAAATGATCTCGATACCAAGCTCTGCCAGGCCCCGACCGAGTTCGACGAGCCCCGTCTTGTCGCTCACACTGATTAGCGCGCGTTGAATCATCTGGTTTCTTTCTAGTTGTCTGCTCACCGATCTATCTGTTGCATGTTGCGTAGAGGCGAGACGTAAAACATAGGGCGTAAAACGTGAACGGGATACGCACCACGCACCAAGTAAAGGTTAACATGCAACATGCAACACGCAGCCCACTAACTACGACGAAGATGTCTCCTTTCCAACTCTTCCTCTATGGCCTCCCAAGAAACCTCATGATGTGCCAGTAGGACGAGTAGGTGGTAGACGAGATCGCTTGCTTCATGGATGAGTTCGTCACGGTTGTTGTTCTTGCTAGCGATGATGGTTTCAGCGACTTCCTCGCCCACTTTTTTGAGAATCTTGTCTTGGCCCTCGTTGAACAGGTAAGTGGTGTAGCTTCCCTCCGGCATCTCGGCCCTGCGCTGCGCGATAATTGCTTCCAGTCGAGCAAGCATCTTTCACTCGATTACGGACTCATTAACTACCAGGGATGCGCCGCCGTCCACCACGATCGTCTGCCCGCGAATCATCTCGGCGTCGCTAGAGCAGAGGAATGCGACGACATTGGCAATATCGCTGGGGGTAGCAACCCGTCCCGCTGGGGTTCGTTGTCGCGCGTGTTCGACCCACTCCTGGCCCTCCGTGAAGTGAAGAAGGGCATCCGTGGCGACCACGCCGCCACTGACGGCATTGGCGCGGATGTTGTAGGGGGCAAACTCGACTGCGACGTATCGCGTGATCGCTTCAGCAGCGGCCTTGGAGGTGCCGACGACGACGTATTCCGGCAGCACGAAGTGGGAGCCGATGCTGGAGATAGTGACGATCGAACCGCCGCCACGTTTCTTCATCAATGGGAGTGCGTATTGCGCAGCGAAGAGATGGGAGCGTGCGTTAATGTTCATAGTCCATTCCCAGCCCTTTAGCCTTTGCTCCTCTATCGGGCGATTGTAGCCGCTGGCTGCGTTGTTCACCAGAATATCGAGACCGTCGAAGAGCGCGTCCACCTCCTGGAACATGCCTTCCAGAGCCTCCAAATCTCCTATGTCCGCCTTGATCAGGTGCGCTCGTACACCGAACGACTCGCACTCAGCTGCTGTCTCCTCCGCAGGCTTACGATTGCGGAAGAAATTGATGACGACGTCCGCTCCCTCGCTCGCTAGCTTCAGCGCGATGGCGCGCCCGATGCCACGACCACTTCCCGTAATTAGGGCGGTTTTCCCCTCAAAACGCATGCAAACCTCCGTTGTGACACCGCAGAGCGAGCAAGATAACGGCCCTTTGCCGCCTTTGCGGTTAGATATCGTTACTGTACAATCATCTTATCCTACAGGGAACATATTCGAAAGATTATTCCATGAATAAGCGAGTTGACCAACTTCGCGAGGTGATGGCGGAGGAGGGGTTGGACGGGTTTCTCGTGACGGATGGGATGAACCGTGGCTACTTGAGCGGCTTCACAGGCTCCTCCGGTGCGCTCTTGCTTACCGCCGATGAGGCGTACATCATCACGGACTTCCGATACTTCGAGCAGGTTGGGCGGGAGGCGGCGGACTGGAATCTCTGGAAGCAGCGCACCAACTTGGATGATGCGATAGCTGGTCTGCTGAAGATGCACGTGCCTACGCGATTAGGCTTTGAAGCAGATGCGATTACGGTTGCTTCCTGGGAGGGATTGAAGGAGGAAGCGCCGGGGAGCGTCGAGTGGGTACCCACCAAAGGGGTGGTGCAAGGCTTGCGCGCTGTGAAGAGTGCGGAGGAGATCGAGCTAATCCGCCGTGCACAGCAGATTACGGATGAGGTCGCCCAGCAGTTGCCTCGCCTCATCCAGCCGGGCAAGCAGGAAAAGGAGGTAGCATGGGAGCTCGAAGTCTTGTTGCGGGACCTCGGTGCTGATGGGCCCGCTTTCCCTATCACGGTGGCAAGCGGTTCGAACTCAGCACTCCCTCACTACAAGCCAGGTGAACGGCGGATCGAGCCGGACGAGATCGTGCTGGTGGACTTTGGTGCGAAGCTGAACGGCTACCACAGCGATATGACGCGCACCTACTTCACGGGCGAGCCGACTGAGCAGTACACCCGTGTCTACCAAATCGTGTGCGATGCCCTGCAAAAGGCGGAAGAGGAACTACAGGCGGGATACGGGGCCAAGGCTGGGGATGCGATTGCCCGCGATTTTATCAGCGAGCATGGTCATGGCGATGATTTCGGCCACGGCCTCGGCCATGGAGTGGGGCTAGAGATCCACGAGCTTCCCACCCTCTCTTTTCGCGCTGCAGAGGATGCCACGCTGGAGGTAGGTAATGTCGTCACCATCGAGCCGGGTATCTACCTACCAGGTTGGGGCGGCATCCGCATCGAGGATCTTGCTCTCATCACAGAGGACGGGGTCGAGGTGCTCACACAGACGCCGAAGGAGGTTCGTGCGTGGAGCGGGGAGCGGGGAGCGGAAGGAGGAAGGATGAAGGATGAAGGATGAAGGATGAAGGATGGAAGATGGAGGATAAAACGACTATTGAATCT
>JALZCF010000622.1 GCA_030863245.1 Chloroflexota bacterium | reverse complement strand
TCTGAGTTGCGGGTGCGCAGGAGGAGGCGGGTGGTCCCGGCTGGGATGGAGAGCTGATCGAGGAGGGCCGAATCGATCACGTCCGTGTCCGGCATGTGAACCACGTGGCAGAGTCCTATCAGAACGTTGAGGTCAAGCTGGTCCACGCCTGCGCCGCCAGGAACGAAGTGGGCCGGCGCGTCGACGTGGGTGCCGATGTGCACGGTGCTCGACAGATGAGAGACAGTTGCCACGTCGCCCTTTGCCGTATCTGAGAGGCGCGTCAGCTCGATGGCCGGGTCGTCGGGCCAGCAGGGCAACTCATTGCTAATGGGGAGAGAGATATCGTAGATGCGCATGGGCCTCCGTATCTTCGCGAAGCTCCTCAAGGAAGATTCGTGGTGCGTGGTGCGTGAACTGCCATCAGGGTTGGGATGCTCACCAACCTCATCGGAAGTTCACGGAGGTTTTAGAATCCACTTCATAGCCTGCTGTTTCCACCACTATTATATCACTCAAGATGTCAGGGTGCCATGTGGACGGACGTGGCGGGGGAAGGCGGACAATTGGCGGTAGGACTCCCCGCCGCGATTTCAATCGCTGTCCTTGTTCGCCACGACCTAAAACTCTCACGCACTCTCGCTTGCCGTTAAATCGGTCGCATCCTCTGGATTTTCTTGGTGTTGCTCTATAATGTATACGAAGAGGAACACATCCATGGCTCTTCTGATTGCTACCGAATCGTACACATTGCGGTCGTGAAAGGTCACCTACAAGTATTCCAAGCGAGTCACTGAGTGCTTCTACCGAGCCGCGAGAAGGCTTTCATTCCGTTTCAGAAGTTAACGGGTTATCTTCTGTCGGAAACGCATCCTATAGGACAAGCGAAAGCTGTGTTCTTCAGAGCCCACGGTTACCATGGAGGTAACGCTCACTTGCTGGAACAGGAACTGCTCGCGATTGCGAGAAAGTACCAGGTTGAGGATGTAACCACTTCACCCCATGGTACAAAGTATGTGATAGATGGTACGTTGAGTACACCAAGGGGTACTATGATAACCGTACGTACGGTCTGGATCATAGAATTGGGAGATGAAGCACCGAGATTTGTAACGGCCTATCCGAGGTAGACGATGGAAGGAATCAACGAACTAGACACCATTGTGCTGGAGCGCGACTTGCCCGAGTTTGGCCTGCAGCGCGGGGATGTGGGAACGATCGTCCATTATTACCGCGACGGCGCCGCGCTGGAGGTGGAATTTGTGGCAGGCGACGGCACCACGCTTGCCGTACTCACACTAGAGTTGGACGATGTGCGACCCATGCGCCGCCGTGAAATCCTGCATGCACGTGAGCTAGCCGCCTAACCTGAACTCATACGCCTGAAGATCTGCTTGCAGAGAAGTGCCATCAATAAGAGCCATTCTTTTTGCCGCGAGTTACGCTTGAGGTGCCCGGCCCTTAGTCGAGAGATATCTGCACGATCACGCGCTCCACAGGGGGCCGGGCACCTCAAGCGTAATTACCAGGCGTAGCCCTCGGGGGCTGGGCCTCCGGGACCAGGCCAGATGTGATCCAGACGTGCGAGGACCTCGTCGGATAGTTCGATCTCTAGCGCACGCAGGCTGCCTGTGAACTGTTCCATGGTGCGAGGACCGATAATCGGGGCGGTGACGGCCGGCTGATGGAGCAGCCACGCCAGCGCGACATTGGCCGGTTCTTCGCCAAGCTCCTCACAGAGGTCTTCATACGCTTCGAGCTGCTCGCGGTGCGCTTCGACGCGTTTCTCATAATCCTCCGAGGCGCGCCGTCCTTCAGCTTGCTTCTTTAGTGCACCCGTCAGAAGACCACCCGCCAGGGGACTCCAGGGAATCAGACCCAAACCATAGTGTTGGCAGGCGGGTATCACCTCCAATTCGACTGTTCGCGCGTTCAGGTTGTACAGGCTCTGCTCCGAGACCAGACCCATGAAGTGGCGATCCTTGGCTGCTTCCTGCGCCATGGCAATGTGCCAGCCTGCGAAGTTGCTGCTGCCCACGTACAGAACCTTCCCCTCACGCACCAACTGTTCCATCGCCTGCCAGATCTCCTCCCACGGCGTGTTGCGGTCAATGTGATGCATCTGATACAGATCGATGTAGTCCGTCTGGAGGCGGCGGAGGCTTCCTTCACAAGCGTGTCTGATGTGGCGCGCGGAAAGTCCTCTCTCATTCGGCCAATCCCCCATCTCCCCATATACCTTCGTCGCGAGGACCACCTTATGGCGGCGCCCGTTCCCCTGCGCAAACCACCGCCCGACGATCTGCTCCGTGACACCCTTGCCCTTCTCCCAGCCATAAGTGTTCGCGGTGTCGAAGAAGTTGATCCGCCGTTCCCATGCCTCGTCCATGATGGCAAAGCTGTCTTCCTCGCTCGTCTGGGGGCCGAAGTTCATGGTCCCCAGGCAAAAGCGGCTTACCTTCAATCCGGTACGACCCAGATAGGTGTATTCCATCCTGATTCCCCTCTCGTGTAATGGTTTTTGATGAACCAGTTTGGTATAGGGAAGCAACTCCCGTACCTTCCACGGGAGCTGTGAGAGCTATAGGAGCTGTAGGAGCTTCCAGCAGTACCGTTATACCCAGCGCGGCAACCATCTTTACCTGCATCTCTTCTCGTGGCCGTTCAATACGGCCCGCGTCCAAGTGACCCGCTACGAGTTCACTTGTAGAGTTAGACGCGTCGCCAGTAAAATGGTCCCAAGTTAGCGATGAGTCTAGTTGCTGAGCAGGAGCAGAGCAATAGAATTCCTCTTGGGAGCTCGATCTGGCGACCGGCCAGTACTATTATCACGCCTTTCTCAAGGAGCAGCCGGACCTCAACTGGCGCAACCCCGAGGTCAAGCGCGCGAAGTGGGATGTGGTGCGCTTCTGGCTCGATCTGGGCGTGGATGGGTTCCGACTCGATGCCATCGCGACGATCTTCGAACACCCCGATCTGCCAGATCACACGTTGCCACTGTCAACGGACGAGATCTTGGATGCCAATCTGTTGGACAAGCAGGACTACGAGCAGCTGCTACGCTTCCAGCTCACGCAGCCAGGCATGCATGAGCTGATGCAGGAATTGCGGGCGCTCGTGGACGAGTACGCCGGCGACCGGGTGCTCATCGGCGAGGACGAGGACGTCGCCTTTCACGGCACCGAGGATGACGAGTTACACCTGGTGTTCAATTTCCCCCTCATGCGCGTCGAGCGCTTGACGCCCGCGCATATCCGCGCCAACCAGGCGATCCGCCTGTCCGAGCTGCCGCCCGGCGCATGGCCCTGTAACACGATGGGGAACCACGACACGCCGCGCGTGTGGAGCCGGTATGGGGATGGGGTCCACAACGCGGCATTGGCGCGCCTGCACCTCGCGTTGATGCTGACGCTGAAGGGCACGCCGTTTCTTTATAACGGCGAGGAGATCGGGATGGCTGACCTCGAGCTCACCAGCCTGAGCCAGTTTCGTGACACGGTCGCCATCAACCGGTACTGGGTGTTGACGGAGGAGCTTGGGGTTCCGCCGGAGGAGGCGCTGGAGGCGGTGATCGCGACCACGCGTGATCGCTGCCGCAGCCCATTCCAATGGAGTAGTGCGCCCAACAGTGGCTTCAGCCCCCCAGTGTGGCGACGTGGCTGCCCGTCAACCCCAATTATGCGAAAGGGATCAACGTTGCCGCGCAGGAGGGCAATCCCAACTCGCTACTCAACTTTTATCGGCGGATGCTCCGCCTTCGCCGGGCAACACCGGCCCTGATTGCCGGCGACTACCATGCCTTGCACCAGCACAGTGAAGCGTACCTGGCCTTCCTACGCCACGATGCGGAGACGCAACAGAGCTGCCTCGTAGTTCTCAACTTCTCGAACGAGGAGCAGACGATCATCTTCGATCTTAGTGACAAGCAGCCGCGCCTGCTCTTCTCCAGCGAGGCGCGCGATGACGAGCCCCTCTCCCTCGACTGGCTCACGCTGGTGCCCTTCGAGATCTTCATTGCCGAGTTGGCGTGAGGCGTTCAAAGTGATGAGGTGCCGTCTGGCGCGCGAGTTGGACGCCCCGTGCTGGATAGCTTGAGCGAGGCCACGCTGGAGAACAAGCTTAAGGAGACGATAGGGATTGAGCAGTTCGGCCTCCAGGCTGTAAGACCGGGGGCGTTCTTGCGCGAGATAGGAGTTGTACTATGAGTACGTTAAGTGTTCAGCTACCGGAGTCGCTACATCAAGGGATCAAGGACGTGGCGCAACGGGAAGGTATTTCGATGAACCAATTCATCGTGACGGCCGTGGCAGAGAAACTATCGGCGCTGCTCACCGAAGAGTACCTGCAAGAACGAGCGGGCCGTGCCAGCCGGGAGAGGTACGACGCGGCGCTGCCTCAAGTCCCTGACGTGGAACCCGAGGCTTACGATCGCGTCGAGCGGCCGAGCCAGGAAGGTGGCTAACGAGGGGCGGAACGGCAAGCTCACGCCAAGACGCCAAGAACGGCAGGAACGGTTGGGAGCATGGCGGCTTGCATGAGGCAGAGGGGGGATAGAGCACGGATTGCAGGATGAACGGATTGGAGTCGTATATGTAAAAAATGCACAATTCACAGCCTGCTTCACGCCCCGCAACACCGTCTCGCCCTCTGGAGTGAATCCAACTCCAACCCGAACGAGACAAATCCGCTCATCCCGGGACTAGTTATGGTTCGTCGTTATTCCCTGTTTACTACCCCTTGACCAGTTATTACCCAGTGTAGTAGTATTACTTATCATGAATGTAATGCATGTAGAGGACTGCGCGATGGATGAAGTGAGAAGGCACGTGAGGAAGGTGACGACGAAAGGTCAGGTGACCATTCCGGCTGAGGTGCGCGAGTTACTTGGGCTGAAGCCGCACGATAAGGTCGTGTTTCGTGTGGAGGAAGGCAAGGTCGAGCTGCAACCAACTGCTATGTCGCTTGAGGATGCCTTTGGTTCGGTGACTCCCCTTGAGCGGCCAGAGGATTTTAAGAAGTTGCGAGACGTAGCTGTTGAGGAACACGTACAGAAAGTGATTGATGAAATGCAAGAGTAAGTTATGATCTTTCTTGACACCAATATCTTAATACGATTTTTAACGAGGGACGATCCTGATAAAGCCGATGCCTGCTTTGAACTGTTGCAGAAAGCAGAGGCACAAGAGATCACCTTGGTCACCACCGAGGCCGTCATTGCGGAGGTGGTCTACGTCCTCTCCTCCCCGAAGCTATACAACCTCTCGCGCGAAGATATCCGAAACCGCCTCTATCCTGTTTTGTCCATCAAAGGGCTCAAAATCCCCTACCGGAAAATGTACCTTCGTGCACTTGACCTCTACGTTACCTATCCCCTTGACTTTGAAGATGTCGTTATCCTGGCGCAGATGGAGCGCCAGCATATCAACGAGGTTTATAGCTACGACAAAGGGTTCGATGACGTGGAGGGGATCCAACGGCTCGAACCTTAGTCTTCTGTTGTCCTGAATAACGAGTCATGGAGTGTTTAGAGCTTGAAGATGATTTACAGCACGTTAGGTAGAACAGGTCTTCAGGTGTATGCTATCGGGTTTGGCGCGGCACCACTGGGCAACGAGTATGGAGAGGTGTCGGCGCGAGAGGCGAAACGCACGGTTGACTATGCTATCGAGCGGGGCATCAACATCTTTGATACCTCGCCGTACTATGGTCGCACCCTCTCTGAAACGCGTCTGGGTGAAGCACTTGTCGGATACCGGGACAAAGTGCTCATTGCGACCAAGGCAGGGCGGTATGATAAGGGGCTCCCGCATGGCTTTGATTTCTCGCCGGCACGACTGACGAGGTCGATCGAGGAGAGCCTGGGGCGCTTGAAAACCGACGTCATCGATGTCTATCAACTGCACGATATCGAATTTGGTAACAAAGAGCAGATTTTGGCCGAGGCGCTGCCCACCTTGCAGAAGTTGAAGGAGAGTGGAAAGGTGCGCTTCATCGGCGTGACCGGCTTTCCGTTGCCTCTGCTACGTGACGTCGTGCGTGCCTTCGACGTCGACGCCGTGCTATCGTACTGCCATTACAACCTGATGAATACCACCCTTGACGACGTGCTGACCCCCGTGGTCGAGGAAAAAGGGATCGGTCTGATGAATGCGTCTGCCCTCCACATGGGCATCCTAACAGACCAAGGAGCACCCGCTTGGCACCCTGCTCCACCCAAGGTTCATGAGATGGGACGTCGAGTCGCACGATATTGCCGCGAACAGGGTAGCAACATCACCTCGCTGGCGTTGCAGTTTGCCTTCCAGCATCCGGTTGTGGCGACAACGCTGGTGGGGATGCGTAACGTAGCGGAAGTCGACCACAATTTGAGCTTGCTTGGTACCGGACCCGACCCTGATTTGTTGGCGGAGGTGCAGCAGATGATCGAGCCGGTCAAGGATATCAGTTGGCCGTCTGGACATCCAGAATATTATGAGCCGGACGTGCGAAGCGGTTGAGAGCGGTGTTTTCTCGTTATTAAGGAACAATTGATGAAGGATATAACAATTACTCAAGTCCGTGCTCGCGATATTCGCTTTCCCACCTCGCGGCACCTGGATGGATCAGATGCCATGAACCCTGATCCCGACTATTCGGCTGCCTACGCGATCCTCCATACGGATAGTCCCGCCGGGTTGGAAGGACATGGATTGACCTTCACCATTGGTCGAGGCAACGACCTGTGTGTCGCGGCCATTCAGGCATTAGCGCCACTTGTAGTGGGCAAGTCCTTACACTCGTTGACCAGTGATATGGCTGGCTTTTGGCGAATGATTACCGGAGATAGCCAACTGCTCTGGAAGTTACTGGTAGAGATGTCTCCCGAAGAAGTGGTGGCCTGCATCGATTTTCGCTATATCGCGGACGCCCTCACGCCTGAGGAAGCCCTCGACATGTTGGAGAAAAATGCTCCAACGCGCGCGGAGCGCATCGCCGAAATGGAAGCGGTGGGCTACCCAGCATATACCACATCCGCGGGTTGGCTGGGCTATGGAGATGAAAAGATTCGTTGGCTCTGCGAGGAGGGGATCGCGCAGGGCTGGACTCATTTCAAGATCAAGGTAGGACGCAATCTGCAGGATGATATTCGCCGCGCCCGCCTTACCCGCGAAGGGATTGGTCCCGAGCGCAAGCTGATGATGGACGCTAACCAGGTCTGGGATGTGGAGCAGGCCATTGAAAACATGCGTTATCTCGCCCTCTTTGATCCCTGGTGGATTGAAGAGCCGACCAGTCCCGACGATGTGCTGGGCCATGCTGCGATCGCAAGAGCCATCGCGCCGGTCGGTGTGGCAACTGGAGAACATTGTCAGAACCGGATTATGTTCAAGCAGTTGATGCAAGCCGAGGCCATACAGTTTTGTCAGATCGATAGTTGTCGTTTAGGTGGGGTCAACGAGGTGCTGGCGGTGCTGCTGATGGCAGTCAAGTTCGGCATCCCTGTTTGCCCCCATGCGGGTGGCGTGGGACTGTGCGAATACGTACAACACCTGTCACTCTTCGACTATATCTATGTCAGTGCCTCACTAGAGAAACGCATCGTGGAATATGTGGATCATCTCCACGAACACTTTCTCGATCCTGTGACCATCCGAAATGGTCGGTACATGCCGCCTACCTTATGAAGCGTCCGTTCATTGATAGTCATGTTCATTTCTGGGATCCGCAGCACCTCGGATATGAGTGGCTCGCTGAGGTGCCTAGGATTCACAGCCCTTTCCTGCTTGGGGATTTAGTCCGGCATGCCGGCGATCTCAGCTTGGAGGAGGTGGTCTTTGTCCAGGCTGATTGCATCCCGGAAGATGCTATGCTGGAGGTGGAATGGGTGACGGCGCTGGCGCGAGAGGAGCCGTGGATTCGAGGCATTGTCGCCTTTGCGCCGTTAGAGGAAGGGGTAGCGGTCAGAGGGTGGCTGTAGGAGCTGGTGCAGAACCCACTGGTGAAGAGGGTTCGCCGCATGATTCGGTGGGAGGAGCCGGGGTTCGTCACTCGGCCTGACTTTGTGGCTGGGGTGCAGGTACTAGCCGAGTTTGACCTCAGTTTCGATATCTGCATCCTCTCCCACCAGTTGGGTGAGGTGATTCAGCTGGTTGAGCAATGTCCCAGTGGCCGCTTCGTACTGGATCACTTGGGTAAGCCGGATGTCAAAGGGCACGTTCTGGAGCCGTGGCGGGAGCAATTGGCGACCTCGGCCGCCTTTCCGAACGTCTCCTGTAAACTGTCGGGCTTAGTCACAGAAGCCGACCACCGGAACTGGACGCGGCACGTGGCGCAAATGGCCACGATGGGACCGGCGTTCTGGCGCGAGTATACAGGCGATCCGGCCGTCTTTTACAGCCACGACGTCGGCCCCGTCGTCGATCTCGGCGTCTACATGTTGACCCTTCTAACCGGCCTCCTCGGGCCGACACGGCGCGTCCAAGCGATGGTCACGACGGCTATTCCCGAGCGCATCGTGCTCGCCGGACCGCACGCTGGCCGCCGCATCGCCGTCGAGGGCTATGACCACGCCCTTACCCACCTCGAGCTGTCCGGGAGTGTCCTGGTGCAGTTGCTCGCCAGCTTCGCCGTCCCGGCGACCCAGATGCCCCTTTTTGAGATTGTCGGAACTACTGGCACCCTCACCAGCCAGGCATGACTGACCCCTCGCGCAGGCTTCGACCGGTTCGTGCTCGATGCGAGCGGCGAAGCGGAAACGGAGTGGGAGAGGAATTCGGTCCCATTCACGTCGCCTATGCCATCCGTCGGCGCGATTCCCTACTGATGACGGCGGAGCACGCTCGCCACGTCCTCGAGATCATGCAGAAAATCCCGCAAGCGGCAGCCGTGGGATGCTCCCTCCCACTGGAGACGAGCTTCAGCCTCCCGGCAATGGAGTGAGCAGCGTCTTTGACAGTGAGCCTGACCGCCACACTCAGCCATACAGATCACTTCATAAACGCTTCTGTTGACCTCTCTTCCCCAACTCTCATGCTTCCAAGCCAGCGGTGTCACGCAGCCCCGCAAACAGATCCGTCTCCCGCCCCGTGTCGACGTCCAGGAAGCACATCGCCCGATAGTAACACTCTTGTCCCCATAGACGGTGCTTCTCCTCAGGAGTAAGATTGTCTAGGTGGAAGCCTGCCACCTGCGACTGATGGCACAGGCCCGCCTGCCAGCGCACGTCAAAGAGCGACCAGACATCCAACCGTGCCGTGTGGTACCACGCCTCGTAGCCAACGAAGTGGTAGCGACGCGCTACCCCATCCGTGTGGACCACCGGATCACCGAACACCTGGCGCGCCAGCTGTGCCTGCTTGACGGTGAGCGCCAGGTAGTAGAGCTTGTCGACTCGATGGCGTGTAAGGGTTTCCGGCACCTCATCAGGCAGAGCGTCGTGTGCCACAGCGGTCACGATGGCAGCGGTCGTCGCCTGGGAGATGGCCACGTGGTCCGGATGCCCGTAATCCCCGTCAGGGCCGAAGGTCAGGACAACCTGAGGACGCAGCCGCCGGATATGGCGTGCGATCTCCGCCTGTAGTTCGGCGCAACTCACTCGGGCCAGATGACCATCCAGGTGGTCCAGGAGCTGAATCTCACGCACCCCCAATACCGCACCCGCCGCTCGCAACTCTCCCGCGCGCACCCGGCCCAGCGCCTCCGCTCCGGGATTGGTCCCCGCGTCACCCGGCCAGCCGAACTGGCCGCGCGTCGCGCAGATCACGAAAGTCTCCACGCCCTCGGCCGCGTAGCGCGCCAGCGTCCCACCGAAGCCGAACGACTCATCGTCTGGGTGGGCGACCACGCATAACAATCGCAATCGATCCGCCATCGCTCTGTCCTCCAATTCAACAGCAACGCTACCTTGTACCTCAATCTACCCAAGCGGACGTAATCTATGTTACGCGGCTCTCTCTGAACGCATTGCGATTTCAATGATAACGGGAGTATATGTGACAAAGCAGGTAGTAGGAAGTAAGATGAAGAGCAATGCAGGAATTGCTATGACAGAAAGAGACACTCGTATGCTGATGCAGGAATGGTGGTCTGTAACGGCCCGATTTGCGTGGATGGCAAACCGATTGAGGTGGTAGATTGAATCGGCAGCCAAAAGTGGAACATCATGACGTGAATACGAATGGGATCCGGCTGCATGTGGCTCAAGCAGGTCCGGAAGAGGGACCGTTGGTCATCCTGCTGCACGGCTTTCCCGGTTTCTGGTATGGCTGGCAGTACCAGATCCCCTATCTGGCAGGGCTAGGCTTTCGTGTTTGGGTGCCGGATCAACGGGGCTACAACCTGAGCGAGAAGCCAAGCGGCGTCGCGGCCTACAATCTTGATGCCTTGGCTGCCGATGTCGTGGGGCTGGTCGACGCGGCAGGACGGGATACGGCGCACCTTGTGGGTCACGACTGGGGCGCAAGCGTCGCGTGGCGGGTGGCTGCCCGATACCCGGAGCGGGTGGAAAGGCTAGTTATTCTGAACATGCCCCATCCAGCCGTCATACGAGCGAATGTCCGGAGGAATCCCGCCCAGTTCCTCAGGAGCTTGTATGTTCTCTTCTTCCAGATCCCCTGGCTACCCGAGACCCTCCTACGTCTCGGGAATTGGGCCCCTGTGGTGCAGGCGCTGAAGCGGAGCAGCCGTCCCAACACATTCAGCGAGCGGGACCTCGCGCGCTATCGGCAGGCTTGGTCACAACCCGGCGCCTTCACCTCCATGATCGACTGGTATCGCGCGGCTGTGCGCAGGCCGCCTCAAGCGCCGATCGCCCAACGCATTACGGTGCCTACCCTAATTATCTGGGGCGTTCATGACCCCGCCTTGCTCCCCGAGATGGCCGAACAGAGCCTGGAATATGTCGATGACGGGCAACTCGTTTTCCTCGAGGAGGCGACCCATTGGGTGAAAACGGAAGAGCCTGAGCATGTGAATGAGTTGATAGGCAATTTCTTGCAGGGTTCGCGGCAGCAGCACTGACTGCGCCGCCCAACAGCTAAGCTCAGACGCGCGCCGTAATGCCGGCCTCGTTCTCAGCCACCAGGAAAGGAAAGATGCTATCGGCAGCCGTTCGGCCAGCTTGACGTCAGTCGGATTGTCCTGTGTCCGCTCCCCTCACGAACGCGTCATTTGACCTTCACTCCCTACATCTCGATACCTGGCAGGGCATCTCCCTTACGTGCGCCGAGCGCACGCCACAACAGGAAGAGCAGGAGGCCGAAAGGACCACTCATCAAAGTGAAGAAGAGCGTCACGATGCGCACCGCGCCTGGTGCGTTGAGGCGGCGCGCCTCGCGATACACCCATACACCGGTGAAGAGATCGAGAGCCAACATGTGAGCCCACACCGCGAGCGCCATGCGGAGTGACCAGAAGCAAGCGCACCCCGCCAAAGGTGAAGAAATCGAGCGTTTGCCCTTGTCGCTTAGCGTCCCGCAACCCTAGCACAAGTGTGACCAGGTAGTTGAACCCTGCCAAGCCCAAGAGGAGGCTGGAACGACTGGCGCGTTCGGTGGCCGGGTGTCGAGGAGCTAGAAGCATGGCAAGCCACAAGGGCAGTGGAAAGAGATTGACGTATTGGAAGAGCTTGCCATAAGCGTTGTCAACGATGGCATAAAACTTGCGGGCAGCGGCTTGAAAAGTGAATATAGATCTCCAGTAACGCGTCGCCCGCCCGTGACAGATAAGTGATACTCCGCCACCATCGAGGAACGAGCTATGATCAAGTTGAGGGAGAGCAACATTCGGCTGAATGCTCAGGTTGGTAGCAAGGAAGAGGCTATCCGCCAAGCGGGTCGCTTGCTGGTCGATGAGGGATATATCGAGCCCGGCTATGTGGAGAGCATGCTCGAGCGAGAGACGCAGGCGAATACCTATCTCGGCAATGGGATCGCCATCCCGCACGGCACGCAGGACGATCGAAATCTGATTAACCAGACGGGAATCTCGGTCTTGCAGGTTCCGAATGGGGTTGCGTGGAAGGATGGCGAGATCGCGCGTCTGATCGTGGGCATTGCCGCGAAGTCAGATGAACATCTGGAGATACTCGCGAATCTGACGGATGTGCTGGATGATCCGGGTGTTGCTCAACGTCTGGCTCGTACGGACGATCCGGCAGAGATCATGGAGGCACTGGGTCGCTCCCGTGGCGCCTCCGCAGCCCCCGCGCCGCCCATCGAGACCTTGCCGGATGCCAAGTTCGTCGATGTCACCCTCGTGGGCGGAGCAGGATTGCACGCACGGCCTGCCACCTTCTTTGTGGATATCGCCAATCAGTTTGAGTCCGATATCCGCGTCCGTCATGACGGCAAGGTTGCGAATGGAAAGGCGCTCGCCTCGCTGTTGAAACTGGGCGTGGAGAGCGGCCAGACGATCCGTATCATGGCGGAGGGGCTGGATGAAGTGGAGGCGTTACAGGCCTTGCAGGAGGCCGTGGAAAGCGGTCTCGGCGAGGAGGAGGAGAAAGAGGAAGCGATCGCAGACGTCGAGGTGTGGGCGCCTGAGTCCGAGATCAGAAGCATCACCGGTATAGGCGCCTCCCCGGGTCTCGCGATTGGCCCGCTCTATCAATTCAAACATGCCCACATTGTCATCGAGGACGACGCTCGCGACCCGGATCGGGAGAAAGAGGAGTTGCATCACGCGCTCGAGACGGCGCGCGAACAGCTCGAAGACCTCTATCAAGATGTGAAGCAGCGGTCGGGCCGTAGTGAGGCGTCCATCTTCCGCGCTCATAAAGCCTTCCTCGACGACCCCGACCTGATTGACGATGTCGAGGCGCTGATCGATCAGGAACACAGTGCCGCCTGGGCATGGAATGAAGCGATCGAGGCGCGCGTGGCGGACGTGCAGCAACTGGGGGATGAGCGGCTGGCAGGACGCGCGGCTGATCTCCACGACGTCGGGCAGCGCGTCCTGCAGGTGCTGGCGGGCACCGAGCAGGAAGAGCCAGCCCTCCCCGATGAACCTGTCATCCTGGCGGCAGACGATCTCGCACCCTCTGACACGGCGAACTTAGACCCGAAGCGCATATTGGGCCTCTGTACGGCCGGCGGCGGTCCCACCTCGCACACCGCGATCATTGCGCGCTCGCTCAGTATCCCTGCGGTAGTGGGGGCGGGTGCCGCCCTACTGGAACTATCGGACGACACGATCTGCGTCCTGGATGGCGGCGCCGGCAAGCTCTACCTGGAGCCAAGTGAGGCCGACGTGCAGTCGGCCCGCACCTTCCAGGAAGATCTACAGAGCCGGCGGGACGTTGAATACCGCACGCGCTATGAGCCTGCCATCATGGTCGACGGCCACCGGGTCGAGGTCGTGGCCAACATCAGCAAGGCCTCCGAGGCGGAACAGGCCGTTGACGCAGGGGCCGAAGGGGTGGGGCTGATGCGCACCGAGTTCCTTTTCCTCGGCCGCTCAGAACCTCCCTCTGAGGAGGAGCAATTTACCGCCTACAGCGAGATGATCCGCGCCCTCAATGGTCTGCCTCTTATCATTCGCACGCTCGACATTGGGGGCGACAAGGCGGTCTCCTACCTCTCCTTTCCTGCCGAGGACAACCCCTTCCTGGGGGTGCGCGGTATTCGTCTCTCCTTGCGCCAGCCCGAGCTCTTTCGGACGCAGCTTCGCGCGATCTATCGGGCCTCCGAAATCGGCCCCATCAAGATCATGTTTCCCATGATAGCTACCCTGGAGGACCTGCGCGCGGCGAAGGAAATCGCCGACGAGGTGCGCCAGGAGGTGGGCGTGCCGGAGGTCGACTTCGGCATGATGGTGGAGGTCCCCTCCACGGTGATCATGTCGGAAGAGTTTTCGCGAGAGGTAGATTTCTTCTCCGTCGGCACCAACGACCTCACGCAGTACACGCTGGCCGTTGACCGCTTGCACCCCACGCTGGCCGGCAAGGCGGACGGCCTCCACCCAGCGGTGCTGCGGATGATCGAGGGCGTGGTGCAGGCGGCCGATGCGGCTGGCAAATGGGTGGGTGTCTGTGGCGGTATAGCCGGCGAGCCACGGGGGGCCATCATTTTAGCCGGATTGGGGGTGCGGGAGCTGAGCATGACGATCCCGAGCCTGGCCCCCATCAAGGCTCGGCTGCGCCAGATCTCGTTATCCGAAGCACAAAAAGTGGCAGTGCGGGCGCTGGACTGTGAGACGGCCGAGCAGGTTCGCCAGCTGCCGCTCCCTGCATGAGAGGTGAGGCGTGATGATCACCGAGAAACTTTGTCATCGTGACTAACACTCCAAGCAATCAGGGCATCGAGGTCGTGACCGTCACGCTCAATCCTGCCATCGATCGGACCGTCACGATTTCCAACTTCGAGGCGGGCAAGGTCAACCGGGTCGAGGATAGCCAGTCGGATCCAGGTGGGAAGGGGGTGAACGTTGCCTCCTTTCTTGCCGACTACGGCCACCGCGTTGCCGTGACCGGCTTTCTAGGGCGCGGGAACGCAGAGCTGTTCGAGTCGCTCTTCGAGCGGAAGGGGATCCAGGATTGCTTTGTGCGGATCGCAGGCGAAACGCGCGTGGGGATCAAGATCGCCGATCCCGTCCAGCGGCGGACGACGGATATTAATTTCCCTGGCCAAGCCCCCGCCCCCGCCGACGTCGACGCGCTGTTCCGGCAGCTCGAAAGGTTGGAGGGCAAGTGGTTCGTGCTGGCCGGGAGTATCCCGCGCGGCCTGGATACCACCATCTACCGCGACCTTGTCCAGACCCTCAAGGCGCAAGGGCTCAAGGTCGTTCTGGACACCAGCGAGGAGGGACTGCACCACGCGGTCGAGGCGCTGCCACAGGTGATCAAACCGAACATTCATGAGCTGGAGGCGCTCGTTGGGAAGCCGCTGGAGACGCAGGCGGCGATTGTCCAGGCCGCACAAACCTTGTTGGAACGGGGCATCCAGCTGGTGGCGGTTTCGATGGGAAGGGACGGGGCGCTCTTCGTGACGGAGCAAAGCGTGGTGGCGGCCCGTCCACCTTCTATCGATGCCAAAAGCACGGTGGGAGCTGGAGATGCGATGGTGGCAGGTATTGTCGCCGGCCAACTGCGCGACGCGCCACTGCCAACCTGCGCTCGCCTGGGTACCGCCTTTGCGGTGGATGCCATCTCACATATTGGTTCAGGACTCTCATCAGCAGAGATAATCGAGGCTTACATGAGGCAAGTAGCGATCGAAGAGCGATCTAGAGAGGTAGGATAGTCAGAGGTAGGATAGTCAGCGGATAGCTCTATCGATCGTCGGCGATCCCACACAAGGAGGATGAGCATGAAACTAGCCGCTATCACGGCAGGCCCCAATGGCATTGCCCACACCCAAATGGCCGCCGAGGCTTTGAAGAAGCGAGCCTCGATGATGGGGCATGAGATAAAGGTCGAAACGCAGGGGGCGGTAGGTACAAAAGACGGGTTGTCCGAGCGCGACATAGCCGAGGCGGATATCATCATTCTTGCGGCCGACACGCGCGTGGATGCCACCCGCTTTGCCGGCAAACCCCTCTATGAAACGAGCACCAGCGAGGCGATCCGCCATCCGGAGGCTGTGATTGAAGCCGCCCTAGCCAAGGTCATACCGGAGGCCGCGCCCGACGACGCGGTTCTAGTGGTTGATGCCCCGCCCGCCCCTGCCGAGACCCCGGCACCGCCGGTCGAAGCTGAGCCAGAGGCCGAAGCGGTCGAGGCTGCACCTGGCAAGCGGCTCGTCGGTATCACCGCATGCCCCACCGGTATCGCGCACACCTTCATGGCTGCCGAGTCGCTACAAAAAGCGGCCCAAAAGCTAGGTCACAGCATCAAAGTGGAGACCCAGGGCTCGGTCGGTGCCAAAAACGAACTCACCGAGGGGGACATTGCATCCGCCGACGCTGTCGTCATCGCCGCGGACACGAAAGTGGATACCTCTCGCTTCGCCGGCAAGCCCATCTACATGACGGGCACAAAACAGGCGATGAACAAGGGCACAGAGGTGATTCAGGCTGCGCTCGAACAGCCCGCTGCCGAGGTGGGCGACGAGGATCTTGACGCGTCTGTGCGACGAGCAAAGGCGGAACGCTCGGCGCGCCGCACTGGCCCCTACAAGCACCTGATGACCGGCGTCTCCTACATGCTACCCGTCGTCGTGGCCGGTGGTTTGGCGATCGCCCTCGCCTTCGCGCTGGGTGGTATCAACGCGGAAGGCGCACTCGCTAGTGCCCTATCCCAAATTGGGGGCGGGACCGCCTTCACCCTCTTCGTGGCGGTGCTCTCCGCCTTCATCGCCTACTCCATCGCCGACCGTCCTGGCATTGCGCCGGGCCTCATCGGCGGCATGTTGGCGCAAGACATCGGCGCGGGTTTCCTAGGCGGTATCGTCTCCGGTTTCCTGGCGGGCTATCTGACCAAGTGGCTGGCCGACAATATCAAGCTGCCTCCAAACCTAGAGGGACTGAAACCGGTCCTCATCTTGCCATTTCTCTCCACGATAGCCGTTGGCCTGCTGATGATCTTCGTGATTGGACCCCCGGTGACCACCGCCCTGAACGCGCTGACCGCATGGCTGGAGGGCATGCGCGGGGCCAACGCCCTCGTGTTGGGCCTGATTCTAGGCGCGATGATGGCCTTCGACATGGGAGGCCCGGTGAACAAGGCCGCCTACACCTTCTCCGTTGGCCTCCTCACGGCCGAGATCTTCACGCCCATGGCAGCCGTGATGGCCGCCGGCATGACACCCCCCTTGGGTCTGGCGCTCGCCACCTTCCTCTTCGAGCGCAAGTTCGATGAAGAGGAGGAGGAAGCCGGCAAACCAGCATTCGTGCTAGGCCTCTCCTTCATCACAGAAGGAGCCATTCCATTTGCTGCCAAAGACCCCATCCGGGTCATTCCCTCACTCATGCTCGGATCCGCGGTGGCAGGGGCGCTTTCGATGGCCTTTAACGTCGGCCTGCTCGTTCCCCACGGCGGCATCTTTGCCATGTTCATCCCGGGCGCCGTGACCAATCTACTCCTATACCTGGTCGCCATCCTAGCCGGCACCGTCGTCACAACCGCCGCCATCTTCTTCCTCAAGCGACCAACCAATGAACTCGTGGAACAAGAACCACCTCCTCCTGAAGAACGCGTAGTCAAGGAGGCAGAAGCCGTAGGCTAAAGGCACCGGCTTGAAAGGGCGAGGCCGCACTCACGCTTTGCCCTTTCGGCCCGGTTGGGTGTACGGGAGCTCCGCCAAACGCAAAAAAGCCTCCCCATGGAGGCTTTCGGTAAGGCGGTCGGCTGCTCGCTCAGGACTAGCCGCCTAGAACGAACGTGCCGCCTCCCTCACCATGGAGCGCAAAGCCCTCGACGGCATCGGTCCTCACGCGCCAGAGTTCGCCCCCATACTTGAACTCGCCGCCGGGGGTGGCAAAGCTCACTTCCCTGAGATGGAGGTAGCCGCCAGGGTTGTGCCGTTGCTCGTCGGTGATCCTGTCCGCTGGGTAGGGGAAATTCTGGGGTTCCTTCGTCAGGGCAGCCGCCAACGAGTGGAGTCCCTGCTCGAGGTCGCCTTCTACCTGGAGGAGTTCACCCACGCCGCGCGCGTACTCGTCCTGGCCGATGAGTTCGCCTCTCACGAGGGTGTTGCCGACCCGTAAGGTCAGGCGGCAACTAAAGCCTTCATAGTTGGCCAGTTGGACCAGGTAGTGAAGAAAGGCATCTGTTTCCGTCTCCATGTTCCCTCCGCTGTCATTTGCCAGACGACATTTCTAACGCAGCCAGCCCTTCGAGCAGTACCTCAAAGACTAAACGCTCTAGTCAGTGTCAGGCGGGCTAAAACCGTGAAGGACCCGCAGCTCTTCGAACATGGTCTCGGCCTCTTCTTCAAGTTCGGCGAACACCTCGGCTTCGTCCCGGCCTTTGGTTTCAGCGATCAGGCGTGCTACATGCCGATGAAGCACGCGCGTGAGGGCATTGGCCCGTAGGTTGTCCGTTACAATGGCACCCAGTGCTTCTGCCGGCAACTTGCCCTCTGGCTGTGTTGACGCACCCGACAATTGTTCACTCATAGACTCTCCAGGATTGGAAATTAATGGACAACGCCCACAGGTACCGAGCGAAGTGGACCTGCGTGAGGATCGTTTTGAGCGCCTCCTGCCAGCCGTTTCACTCCTTGTTGCAGATAATCAGCTAATGTCTGATATCTCGGACAAATCATACTTGATTTCCTGCTGACAGCAATCCAGTAATGCTGTATGGCATATACAACAGTGGACGTTTGAACCCGTCCGTAACCTGCCCGCTTTCCGCTGGGCGGCACGCTTTCTTTGTCAGGCGCGCGACTGGGGCGGCACGAACGTTGCTGCTTTGCGGACGCGCTTCAAATTGACCTTCGGATGATATCCGTATACCATGGCTCAATTGATACCTTCGCAATCATCCACGCTGTGTCGTCAACAATAGAATAAGGAGTGGCCTTGAACATACTCGACCTGCTCAAGACCTACGTTGGTGCTGTTCCCAACCCAATCAGTGACAAGACCTGTCAGGCGCACTCGCGCACTCGTGGCGCTTCGGTCCACATCAGTGTCTGTCCCTACTGCGCTGTCGGCTGCTCGCAGCTCGTCTACACCAAAAACGGGCGGATCATCGACATCGAGGGCAACTATGAGAGCCCGATCAACGGCGGGACTCTCTGCCCGAAAGGGGCGGCACAGTTCGGCCTGAACCACAGCCCCCACCGCATCACCAAAGTGAAATACCGGGCGCCCTACAGCGACCGCTGGGAGGAGCGCCCGCTGGGCTGGGCCATGGAACGCATCGCCCAGCGCGTCAAGGAGACGCGCGACGCCAACTATGAAGAGACCGACCAGAATGGGAATACGGTCAACCGTACTCTGGCTATCGGTCACATGGGTGGCGCGACGCTCGACAACGAAGAGAACTACCTCATCAAGAAGCTGTGGACTGCCGGTCTCGGAATCGTAGCGGTCGAGAACCAGGCGCGGATATGACACTCCAGCACGGTGCCCGGTCTGGGCGCCCGACTCGGTCGCGGCGGCGCGACCACCACACAACAGAGCCTTGCCGACAGTGACTGCATCGTCATCATGGGCTCCAACATGGCGGAGAATCACCCCGTCGGCTTCCGTTTCGTCATGAAAGCCAAGGAACGGGGCGCCACGGTCATCCATGTCGATCCACGCTTCACGCGCACGTCGGCGCTGGCCGACATCCACGTCCCGCTGCGTGCGGGGACCGATGTCGTCTTTCTTGGCGGGCTCATCAACTATGTGATCCAGCAGGATAAATACTTCAAAGAGTATGTTCTGAATTACACCAACGCGGCGACGATCGTCAGCGAGGAGTTCGAGGACACCGAAGAGCGCGACGGAACATTTTCCGGCTACCTCCCTGAGGAGAACCGCTACGAGTTCGATTCCTGGCGCTATGCCGGAGAGGAGAGCCAGCCAGCGCCCGAAGAAGAAGACGTGCAAACGTCCGAGGCGCGCCCCCAGCAAGTGGGCCAGCAGAGCCACCTGCCGCCTCGCGACCCGACACTCGACCATCCGCGTTGCGTCTTCCAGATTGTCACGCGCCATTTCGCCCGCTACACGCCCGAGATGGTCGAGCGCATCTGTGGCGTTCCGAAAGAGTTGTTTTTGAAGGTCGCCGAGGCGATCACGAGCAACTCGGGGCGCGAGCGCACCACGGCCTTCTGCTACGCAGTCGCCTGGACGCAGCACACCACCGGGACCCAGATGATCAGTTGCTGCGCGCTACTCCAGCTCCTGCTCGGCAATATTGGCCGCCCTGGGGGCGGCATTCTGGCGCTGCGCGGTCACGCGACCATCCAGGGCAGCACCGATATCCCGACCCTCTATAACCTGTTACCCGGCTACATGCCGATGCCCAATGCCGACTCGAATCATGACACGCTAGATGACTTCCTCAACATGGAGCGGCCCAATACTGGGTGGTGGTATAACATGCCGAAGTACATGGTGAGCCTCCTCAAGGCCTGGTATGGAGCGTCGGCCACCCCGGAAAACGGTTTCGCCTACGACCTGCTGCCCAAAATCGGCGACGACTACTCCTTCCAGGCCATGCTCCTCATGATGAAGGATGGTCTCATGAAGGGGCTCTTCTGTATGGGCCAGAATCCGGCGGTCGGCGGTCAGAACGCGACCCTGGCGCGGGAGGCGCTCGCGAACCTCGACTGGCTCGTCGTGCGTGACGTCCACGAGATCGAGACAGCTGCCTTCTGGTACGACTCGCCCGAGGTCCGCAGTGGCAAGCTGCGACCCGAGGAGATCAAGACGGAGATCTTTCTCCTCCCGGCGGCCATCACGCCGGAGAAGGATGGCTCTTACACCAACACGCAACGTCTGGTGCAGTGGCACGACAAGGCGGTCGAGCCGCCCGGCGACTGCCGCTCCGAGCTCTGGTTCCTCTACCATCTAGGCGAGCGGCTGAAGGAACTCTACGCAGGCGATCAGAGCCCGCGCGGCCGCCAGATCAACGCCGTGACCTGGGAGTACCCGCTTGTCGGCACGCACCAGGAACCCGATCTTGACGCCGTTGCCAAAGAGATCAACGGCTATACCGTCGCCGATGGCCGCGTGGTTCAGGGCTACAAGGAGCTCAAGGACGACGGCACGACCGCCTGTGGTTGCTGGATCTATTCAGGGATCATGCCGGAGGAGGGCAAGAACCTGGCGAAGAACCGCGAGGGTGACGATAAAGCGGCTCTCGGGTGGGGCTTCGCCTGGCCGAACAATATCCGCATCCTCTACAATCGCGCCTCCGCCGACCCGGAGGGCAAACCATGGAGCGAGCGCAAAAAGTGGATCTGGTGGGATGAAGAGAAGGGCGAGTGGACCGGCTACGATGTGCCGGATTTCCCGACTGACAAGCCCCACGACGCCGAACCGCAGGAAGGTGGCAAGGGGCTCGACGCCCACGGCGGCAAAGACCCCTTCATCCTCATGGCCGACGGTAAGGGGTGGCTCTTCGCGGCCGCCGGACTGAAGGATGGCCCCCTACCGACGCATTACGAGCCCTGGGAGACGCCCGTTGACAATCTACTCTACCCAGAGCAGCCGCGGAACCCGGCTGCGCCGCACTTCCCGCGGCCGGACAATCCCTACCACGAGATCGGCGACTCGCGCTTCCCGTACGTCATCACGACCTATCGCCTGACAGAGCACCACACCGCCGGTGGCATGAGCCGCTGGGTTCCCTGGCTAGCCGAGTTGCAGCCGGAGGGTTTCGTCGAGATCAGCCCGGAGTTGGCCGCCGAGCACGGCATCGACAACGGCGACTGGGTCACCCTCTGGACGCTCCGTGGTGAGGTCGAGACACGCGCGCTCGTCACCGAGCGGCTGCAGCCGCTCGTCGTGGATGGCCGGACCATCCATCAGATCGGGATGCCCTGGCACTTCGGCTTTGGCGGATTGGCTACGGGCGATATCGCCAACGACTTGAGTTCCCTGGTCGAGGACCCGAACTCACGGATCCACGAGGGCAAGGCCTTCACCTGTAACCTGCGCAAGGGGCGCGTCGGCGAGGAAGGAGGGCGGCCGTAATGAGCATGACGATCAGGCTGGCGGAGGACGGGCTGACCGGCACGACGGGTGCCCGGCCCGGCGCGATGGGCTTTTTGACCGATACCTCCCTCTGCATCGGCTGCAAAGCCTGTGAGGTTGCCTGCAAGCAGTGGAACCAATTGCCGATGGACAACTTCGGCTTCACCGGTTTCAGCTACGATAACACAGGAGACCTCGGCGCGACGACGTGGCGCCACGTGGCGTTCGTCGAGCAATTGGGCGATGGTGCGGGGCAGCGGCCCACCTCGCTCAAGCCCTTTCAGAGCAACTGGCTGATGCAGAGCGATATCTGCAAGCATTGCGTCAACGCCGGCTGCCTCCAGGCCTGCCCCACCGGCGCGATCATCCGCACCGAGTTCGATACCGTCGTGATTCAACAGGATATCTGTAACGGGTGTGGGTACTGCGTCCCCGCCTGCCCCTACGGCGTTCCAGAGTTGAGCCAAACCGACGGGAAGGCCCACAAGTGCACCCTCTGCTACGATCGAATGAACGATGGGTTGGAGCCTGCCTGTGCCAAGGCCTGCCCCACCGACTCGATCCAATTTGGCCGGATTGACGAGTTGATGGCGCGTGCGCAGGAGCGAGTCGCCGAGCTGCACGAGCGCGGGGTGGAAGAGGCCTACATCTACGGCGACCGCGCCGTCGGCGGCACGGGAGGGATGGAAGGCCTCAATGCCTTCTTCATCCTCCTCGCACCGCCGGAAGTGTACAACCTCCCGGCGCGCCCGTCACTTCCCCAGGACAAGACCTTGCCGGGCTTCGTGACGACTGCCGCCGCCGCCCTAGCCTGCGGCGTCGCTACCTTCCTTGCGCTTCGGGAGTCGTGATCGGACTATCAAACGTGTGAGTACCACAACGGAGAGAGCATGAGCGAAAGCTACGAACGACGATGGGAACCGCGGCGGGCTGGTGGGCGCTCGGTCACCGACGAATCCCGGAGCAGCTACTACGGCATCCCGGTCATCCACAAGCCCCACTGGAAATGGGAGATCTACCTCTACTTCTTCCTCGGGGGCATCACCGGCGCCAGTTACGTGATCGCGACGATCGTCCAGCTCTTTGGGGGGCGGGAGAGCCGGCCGATCGTCCGGACCGGACGCTATCTCTCGGTGGCGACCGTAATTCCGAGCCCTATCTTGTTGATCCTGGACCTGAAACGGCCGGAACGCTTCCATCATATGCTGCGCGTCGTGAAGCTGCGCTCGCCCATGTCCCTCGGAACATGGGGGCTTGTGCTCTTCAGCGTCTTCTCCGCCCTCTCCGCGCTGATTCAGGCCGCGGAGGACGGGCTGTTTGGGCGGCGGAATGGCGTCGCACGCCTTCTCACAGCCCTGCCGGCCGGCGCCATCGGCGTGCTCGGCAGCGCTCCAGCCTTCTTCGTGAGCGGCTATACCGGCGTGTTGCTGGCGGCGACGGCCGTCCCGCTGTGGGCAAAGAACTACCTGCTGCTCGGCCCGCTGTTCATCGCTTCGTCCCTGTCCAACGCCACCGCGGCGATCGCGCTCCTCCTTGCAGTGGCTGGGAAGGCGAAGGAGCAGACGCTCAAACGGCTGGAGCGATTGGACATGCTTATGCTGCTCGGCGAGCTTGGCCTGCTCCTGGCGATGCGCGCGAACATGGGGCCGGTGATCGGGCGGCCGCTGCACGAGGGCAAATTCGGCTGGCTCCATCGCCTCGGCGTCCTGGGCGCGGGGATCGCGGTGCCCCTCGCGCTGCAATCGAAGAGTGTCCTGTTTGGCGGGAAGGCGTCGCGCTTCGTCGTGGCGCTCGCCTCGACCTTGGTGCTGGTGGGGGGCTTTCTCCTGCGCTACATCATAGTCATGGCTGGCAAGGAGTCCGCCGACGATCCTCAGGCCACGTTTGAGCTGACGAAGAT